>JACQOS010000058.1 GCA_016202425.1 Chloroflexota bacterium | reverse complement strand
GGCATAGACGGGGTGATACCATACTTCGCTGGGCCCAAGGAGGACTACCGGCGGGCCATCGTCTCCGTCAAGGGAGGCGAGCACGTAGGCGTGGGCATGGTGCGGGACCTGGTCGGCGTGCTGGAGCGCGAGAACGAACCTCTGGGCGTGCTGCTGACCCTGGAACCGCCCACGCAACCAATGACGACTGAGGCAGCCGCCGCCGGTTTCTATCACAGCGAGTTCTGGCAGAAGGACTACCCTAGAGTGCAGATAATCACCGTAGAAGAGATGCTGAACGGCAAGCGGCCCGAGCTGCCGTACACAAGGTCGCCCTTTGCCCAGGCCCCGCTGGAGCGGGAAGAGGCAAAGCAGGGTGAGCTGATGCGATGAACCCATTCCAAGCCTCAACACCGCTCATCCTGAGCTTGTCGAAGGAAATGAGCGGGCAAGAAAGCCGGGACATTACTCCGCTCGTATGGTTCGACAGGCTCACCACGAGCGGAGTGAGGATTCCGTTCGGCCTGAGCCGAAGCCCTCGAACGAAGCGAAGGGTTTGTTGAAGGACGACACGGCCCAGCAGAGGGTAAGCTAGGCATGGGCACCTTTCAGCACACCATAGAGATCGGCAACTCTGCCGGAACCAGCTTTGAGCCGGTTCAGGCCTGGGTGGACTCTGGTTCAAACTATACGTGGGTCCCAGGCTCTTTGCTCAGGAGGCTCGGCTTCAGTCCTACCTTCCGGCGTCGCTTTCGGCTGGCCGATGGTCGAGTTGTCGAGCGAGAGCTATGCCTGGTGCCGGTCAGGCTCAACGAAGAGGCCCTGGCCACTCCTTGCGTGTTTGGGGACGAGGAATCTGAGCCTCTTCTTGGAGACATGACGTTGGAGCTGTTTAGCTTGGGAGTTGATCCGGTCAACAAAAGGCTGGTGCCCGTCCTCGCCAACGCTCTGCGAGTTTACGATGACCTCATCGCCATAGGCCAGCAGGCCCGGGCGGCGGCTCGAAAGCTGGCGAAGCTCTCCACCGCCGTCAAGAACCAGGCGCTGCTGAACATCGCCGGCGCCCTGGAACATCAGCAGCGGACCATCCTGGCCGCCAACCGAGAGGACTGCCGGGCCGGCCAGCAGGCGGGCCTCAGCGAGGCCCTTCTGGACCGCCTGCTCCTGGACCCGGAGCGGCTGGCCGCCATGGCCGGGGACGTGAGGAACGTGGCAAGCCTCCCGGACCCGGTGGGGGAGAGCTTCGACGTCCGCACTCTCCCCAACGGGCTCCAGCTAGGCCGGCGCCGGGTGCCCCTGGGGGTCATCGGCGCCATCTATGAGAGCCGGCCCAACGTGACGGTGGACATCACGGCCCTGTGCCTCAAGTCGGGCAACGCCGTCATCCTGCGGGGCGGGAGCGAAGCCATTCGCACCAATACGGCCCTGGTCCGGCTGCTGCAAGAGGCCATCGGACGGGCGGGGGTGCCGGAGGGGGCGGTGCGGTTCATAGAGAGCACGGACCACGCCGTCGTTGACCAGATGCTGAAGATGAAAGAGTACATCGACCTTCTCATCCCCAGGGGAGGGCCGGAGCTGATCCGCCGGGTGGCCGCCGAGGCGACCATGCCCGTGGTCACCGGGGGCATGGGAGTGTGCCACACGTACGTCGACCGGGCGGCCGACCTGGAGAAAGCGGTGGCCATCGCCTACAACGCCAAGGTGCAGCGTCCCACGGTGTGCAACGCCCTGGACACGCTGCTGGTGCACGTGGAGATAGCTCCGAGGTTCCTGCCTCAAATCGCTCATCGCTGGTCAGAGGCGGGGGTGGAGATGCACGCCGACGACCGGGCCATGAGCATCCTGGGCCCCCTGGAGGAGGAGAAGGTGGTGCCAGCTACCCAACAGGACTGGGGGAAGGAGTTCCTCTCCTTGACGGCCGCCGTCAAGGTGGTGGACTCCCTGGACGATGCCCTGGAGCACATCGAGAGGTACGGCTCTGGCCATTCGGAAGCCATCGTGACCGAGGACTACTCCGCGGCGATGCGGTTCCTGGACGAAGTGGACGCCGCCGTGGTGCTGGTGAACGCCAGCACCCGCTTTACCGACGGGGCTCAGTTTGGGCTGGGGGCGGAGGTGGCTATCAGCACCAGCAAGATGCACGCCCGTGGCCCTATGGGGTTGCGCGAGCTCACCTCGTACAAGTGGACGGGGCTGGGCTCAGGCCAGGTCCGGCCCTAGCCCGTCGCCACACCTGGCTGGCAGAGAGCCGGGAAAGGGGGTCTCATGACGGACTACTACTTCGAGAGGGAGTGCCGCACGCCCCAGTCCGAGGCCTACAACATCCTCCAGGACGACGCCGCCATCGGCCGGCTGGACCTGCACTTCGCCCCCACCATGGTGCACGCTACCCTGTGCGTCGAGGAAAGCCTGACGCGGGAGATGATCGAGGAGCTGATCCAGACCATCGACGACGAACTGGTGGACGTGGTGGGCGTGAGCCGAGAGGAGTTCATCGTCCACGTCCACCAGGGGCGGGACATGGGAGTCTTCAGCAACCACGAGTTCGGAGAGGACGGCGAACGGTCCTAACAGGTTGGTGAAAAAGGAGGAGTCCAGAGGGGC
>JACQOS010000009.1 GCA_016202425.1 Chloroflexota bacterium | reverse complement strand
TCTCGGGACTCTGGACTCCCCCTTTTTCACCAACCTGCTAAGGGCACTATCGGGTGATCTGGGCCCGGCGCACCTCTTGTCCCCAGAGAGAAGCGCAGGAGGCGCCCAGGGCTGGGCATACTCCGTTGGTGGAAGGCGCTGTGCCGAGGGGCAGAGTCGAACTGCCGACACGCGGATTTTCAGTCCGCTGCTCTACCACTGAGCTACCTCGGCGCCAGAGTCATGCTACGGGAGCCTCCGCCAACCGTCAAGCTGGTGCCTCTAGGGGTTGGGGGATGCGGCGGGCGTCCTGGGCGGCGCTGGTACCGGCGATGCGCCCCAGGACGGCCCCAGCACACAGGCCGGAGCCGCCGGGATAGTTGCTGTAGAAGAGCCCACCCACCAGCTCTCCGGCGGCGTAGAGCCCGGGGATGAGGTTCTCCTCCGTGTCCAGCACCTGGGCGCGCTTGTCGATGCGCAGTCCGCCGAAGGTGAACGTAATGCCACAGGTGACGCCGAAGCCGTGGAAGGGTGGGGTGTCGAGAGGCAGGGCCCAGTTGGACTTGGGCGGCTGAACGCCGACGGTGTGCTTGCCGTCCAGCTTGGTGGGATCGAACTCTCCCGGTTGGACGGCGGCATTGAAGGCCCTGACGGTGGCAACGAGGCCTTCCTTGTGGATGTCCAGCTTCTCCGCCAGCTCTTCTATGGTGTTGGCCACGGCCTTGGTGACCTGGGGGATGCGGTACTCGTCCCGCCACAACTGGGTGACCTTGGCATCGAAGAGCTGGAAGGCGAGGCGCTGGGGCTGGTAGAGGATCTCGCGGCCGTACTTGGCATAGGTGTAGTTGCGGAAGTCGGCCCCCTCGTCCACGAAGCGCTCGCCTTTGAGGTTCACGATGATGCCGAACGGATACGAGTGTTTCTGGAAGAGGTCGGTGATCTGGCGGTCACCGTAAGGGGGAGCGTTCATGTCCCAGGCGACGGCGTGGCAGCCGCTCCAGTTGCCATAGGGCTGGGCGCCGATGTCCAGGGCCATGCGGATACCGTCGCCGGTGTTGAACTGAGTGCCGCGCACCTTGGCCATCTCCCAGCCGGGTCCCAGGTAGCGGGCCCGCATCTCCGCGTTGGCCTCAAAGCCGCCACTGGCGAGGACCACCGACCTGGAGGCGATGTCATGGAAGCCCCGGGGCCCGCGGACCGTTGCGCCGGTGACCCACCCTCGCTGGTCCATGAGCAGGCGTGTCGCCTTGGTCTCGTAGCGCACCTCGATGCCTCGCCGCTCCAGCATGGAGAAGAGCTGGTCGGAGAGGCCCTTGCCTCCGCCGACGGCCTCCACCGTGAGACCTCCCCAGAAGCGGTAGACGTTACCGACCTTGAAGGCCTGGCGGCCCCAGAGGGGCACGAAGCGCATCCCTTGCTCCCGGAGCCACATCATGGCGGGCTTGGACTCGCCCACCAGGACCTGGGCCAGCTCAGGGTCGCTCATCCCCTCGGTGACGCGCATGAGGTCGCTGTAGAAAGCGGACTCAGGATAGCTGCCCACGTCCATGGACCGGACCTCTTCAGGCGACAGCTCCGGCATCAACCGCTTCATGTCCTCGATGCCGTCATAGGCGAAGCGGATGGCGCCGCCCGTGAAGTAGGTGTTCCCGCCCCGCAGCGACACGGGCGCCTTCTCCAGGACGAGGACGCTGGCGCCTTCCTCATGGGCCGCAAGGGCGGCGGTGAGGGCGGCGTTGCCCGCGCCTACCACCACCACGTCGTATCGCTTCGGTCGTGTCATCCTTGCCTCCCCCAGGCGAAGTCGCAGCACCGACACCTTATCCCATTCAGGACGGAGCGTAAAGGTGGCTGCGGGGAGTATGGCGAAGGCCCCAACGAAGTCCGCCCACCGTGGCGAGAATCAGTCCCGCTAGCCCAGGGCGATGCCCACCAGGCTCCCGATGCCGAAGGTGACCACCGCGGCCGCCAGGCCGATGACCGTCATGCGCAGGCCGCCCCAGGCGGGATGCCGGCCCGAGAGGAGAGCAAGGGTGGCTCCGACGGCGGCCAGGGCCAAGCCACTGGCGACTCCGCTGAGAGCAAAGGCGGCGGTGTTGCTACCGAACAGGTACGGCACCACGGGGACAATGGCGCCGAGGACGAAAGCGAAAAAGGAGCTGATGGCCGCCGCCCAGGGGGAGCCCAATTGGGAGGGGTCCAGGCCCAGCTCCTCTCTGGCCATGGTATCCAGGGCCACTTGCGGGTCCTGCATCAGGCGCGCCGCCAGGGCATCGGCTTCGTCCCTGGGGAGGCCCTTGAGCTGGTAGATCAGGGAGAGCTCTTCTCGCTCCTCTTCAGGGCGCTCCGCGAGCTCCCTTCGCTCCTGGGCGATGCGGTGTTCGAAGAGGTCCCGCTGGGCCCGCATGGACACGTACTCCCCCGCAGCCATGGAGAAGGCGCCTGCCAGAAGGCCGGCCACGCCAACAAGGACGATGACGTCGGGCCTGGTGACGTCTGCCCTGCTGGTCCCCCCGGCGACGCCCCACACCAGGCTGAAGTTGGAGACGAGCCCGTCGTTGATGCCCAGCACGGCAGCACGGAGGGTGCCCGCCGCCGCCGCCCTGTGCCAGCCGACCTCGCCCGGGAAGGAGGCGGCGGGCTGCCCCTCGCGGAGGGCCTCCAGGGTACGGGAGTGGTCCTGCTCATCGGCAAGGATCTCCTTGGCCTCATGCTCGGTGGCGTACATGGTGGCTTCGCGGGCTTCCATGCGGAGCACCATGGGCAGCAACCAGCGGGTGCCGAACCAGCGGGCCAGCCATCCCAGGAGGCGCGTCCGCATGAGGGGCCGGGATGGCAGAAGGACGTCCTCGCCAAGGCCAAGCTTGCTGGCCCAGTAGCGGGCGTGCCGCTCCTCCACGGCTGCCAGTTCCCGGAAGACTTGCGCCCGCCTGGGGTCGCGCTCCGCGTTCGCCATGGCCAGGTAGATGCCCACGGCCTGGCGTTCCGACTGGAGGTAGGCCCGGTAGCGCTCCCCAGGCTCGGAAGGTGGTCTCATTGCCACAGTGTGCCTCTGGGAGTGGACAGCTCCGCAGGTGTGCCGGCAGAGCGGGGCGTCGCTACTCCAGGAAGTCGCGGAGCTTCCGCGAGCGGGTGGGATGGCGGAGCTTTCGGAGGGCCTTGGCCTCGATCTGCCGGATGCGCTCCCGCGTGACGCCGAACTCGCGCCCCACCTCCTCCAGGGTCCGGCTGCGGCCATCCTCAAGGCCAAAGCGGAGCTGGAGGACCCGCTTCTCCCTCTCGTTCAACGTATCCAGGACGGACTCGACTTGCTCCTTCAAGAGCTGGTAGCTGGCCGCATCCGCGGGGGCCAGGGCGGTGCGGTCTTCGATGAAGTCGCCCAGGTGGGAGTCCTCCTCTTCGCCAATGGGGGTCTCCAGGGAGACGGGCTCCTGGGAGATCTTGAGGATCTCTCGGACCCTGTCGGGCGGCACTTCCATGTCCCGGCTGATCTCTTCGATGGTGGGTTCCCTCCCGTACTCCTGGACGAGCCTGCGACTGATCCTGAGGAGCTTGTTGATGGTCTCCACCATGTGGACCGGGATGCGGATGGTCCTGGCCTGGTCGGCGATAGCGCGGGTGATGGCCTGGCGGATCCACCAGGTGGCGTACGTAGAGAACTTGTAGCCCTTCCGGTAGTCGAACTTCTCCACCGCGCGGATGAGGCCAATGTTTCCCTCCTGGATCAGGTCCAGCAGGGACATCCCCTGGCCGATGTACTTCTTGGCGACGCTGACTACCAAGCGAAGGTTGGCCTCGGCCAGATGCTGCTCGGAGCGGCGGGCATCGTGCTTGACGCGCAGGAAGTGGCCGTGGAAGGCCCGGTCATAGGGCCTCAGGAGCTGGGGCAAGGACTCTTCTGCCAGCCACTGCTCCACCTCATCCAGCTTGGCCTCTTCGCCCAGGACCTGGAGAAGAAACGGGGACAGCAGCCTGCTGTTGAGGGAGAGTTGGACAATCCCGGCCCTCATCTCCTCGGGCGTGTGCCCGGAGCCTTCGGCGATGCCCTGGACCTTGGTCTGCTCCAGGTCGCCGTCGAGGATCTCCCGGAAGCGTGCGTGGGTGCAGAAGTCCTTGAGGGTGAAAGGCTCTGGCAAGCTCACCCTGGGAGCCACGGTCCTGGCGACGAAGGCCGTGGCCACGACCCGCGTCAGCAGTTGGAGCACCAGCTCCCAGGACTTGGGGGCAGAACCTCCGGCGAGGCGCAGCTCCTCTTCGAGCGCGTCGAGGTAGTTGCCATTCTCTATGGAGCGGGCCAGGAATCCCTCGTCCTTGGCGGTAAGCAGCGATACGCGGCCGATCTCCCTGAGGTACATGCGTACCGGGTCGTCGATCATCTCGGAGCTGGTGAGTTCTTCGGTCTCCAGCTCCGCTCTTTTCCGGGTCTCCTCGTCGCCTTCCAGCGGGGTGCCAGGCTTCCTGGGAGGCCACACCCCTTCCTCCATCTCCTCCGGAAGGACGGCCTCCTTGGGCCCAAAAAGCCGTTCCTCGGGCACTGCGCTGGCACCCCAAGAGGTGCGACCCAGCAGGGCCCCCAGCTTGTCAGGAGATACTTTCGGAGGCTCCAGGTCTTTCAGTTCGTCGTCGCGGTCTTCAAGCTTGCCCATCGTTCCGTTTGGATACCTCAGCGGTCCCGCCGCCTCTCTGGTCGGGAAAGGAAGAGGGAGCGCAATCGCTCGTTAGTCTCCACCACCTGCTGTTCGAGCTGGGCCTTGCTCTCCTCGGTTGCCGCCTCGGAGGACAGCATCAACGCCTCCTCTTCCTTCAGGTCCCTCAGATGCCGCTCCTGAAGTCGGAAACAGCACTCCTTGGCCGCCTGCTCCCGCTGGCGGAGGTCTGAAGGAGGCAGGGAGAACGCGAACAAGGCGTCCAACCGCTGGCGCAACTCCTCCTGCAACTCGGACTGCAACGCTTCTAGTGTAGGGCATCTCATCCAACGGGTAAAGATTTCCCTGTCCTCCCCGGAGGAAAAGAGTTGAGGAGGGAGGGACCGGGCGTGCTCTCGCAATTCTGGCCGCTGAAGCAAGAGGGCCAGCAGGTACTCCTCCAACGCATCCCGGCGCTGGGCCTCGAACGGGCTGGCCGAAGCCTGAGCCCGCGGCGGGGCAGCGGCGCCTCTCTGGCGCGGGCGGGGTCTGGGCCGCCCCACGCTGGCCTCCAGGGTGGCTAGGGAGACGCCTAGCGCTTCGGCCAACCTGCGGAGCTGGCGCTCCTCCTCGAACGGGTTGCCGAGAGCAGCGATGATGCCGTAGAGGTGCTCTGCCGCCTGGGCCTTGCCTTGAGAGGTGGCCAGAGGCCAGCGCCGGGGCGCCGTCACGAAGAGGTACTCGACGAGGTCCTGGGCCTCTCGCAGCAGGCGCTCCCACTGGGCAGGGTCCTTGAGGATCACCTCGTCGGGGTCTTTGCCCGGAGGCAGGACGGCGATGCGGAGGGAGACCTCGGCGGGGCGCTGGTAGAGGGTGCCGACGCGAAGACGGGCGACCACCTGGTCCTGGAAGACCTGCCAGGAGGTCTCCAGGCTCCGGAAGGTGGCCTCCTGGCCGGCGGCATCGGCGTCCAGGGCCAGGACGACCCGCCGGGCGGCGCCTCTCAGAAGGGCCACCTGGTGCTCGGTCAGGGCCGTGCCCATGGAGGCGGTGACGTTCCTGAACCCGGCCTGATGGGCGACGATGGCATCCATGTACCCTTCCACGACCACCGCCTCCCCGTCCTGTTGCATAGACCTCCTGGCCCGGTGGAGGGCGTAGAGGAGGCGGCCCTTGTCAAAAAGCTCGGTCCTGGGGGAGTTCAGGTACTTAGGCTCGGAGCCGTCGAGAGCGCGTCCACCGAACCCGGAGAGCCTGCCCTCGCCGTCGTGGATGGGGAACGTGAGGCGGCCGCGGAAGAGGTCACGGGCAGGGCCCTGCTCGGCCTGCGTGGCCACGCCCGCCGCAACGATGGCCTCTGGGCGGTAGCCCAGGGCGGTGAGGTGCTCGATGAGGGTGGTGCCCCCCGCTGGACTCAGGCCGAGGCCGAACTCTTCGACCGTCGCAGGGAGGAGACCTCGCTGCGCCAGGTAGGCCCGGGCCCCTTCGCCCTGGCGGGAGGCCAGGAGCTTCTGAAAGAAGGCCCAGGCCGCCTCGTGGATCTGCTGGAGGGGGTGGAGTTCGTCGGAGCGGCGCTGCTGGGGCACAGGAACCCCGGCCCGCTGGGCCAGGAGCCTGAGGGCCTCCGGGAATGCGAGTTTCTCCGTGGCCATGACGAAGGAGAAGACATCCCCTCCGGTGGCGCAGGCACCGAAGCAGCGCCAGGTCTGCCGCTCGGGAAAAACGAAGAAGGAGGGAGTCCGCTCGTTGTGGAAGGGGCAGCGGGCCTTGAAGCTCCGGCCTGCCTGCTGAAGGTCGGGGACGTAGCTCGCGACGACCTCCACCAGGTCCAGGCGGCTCTTGACTTCGTCGGCGAAGGCCATGCTTCTGTCCTTGTTTCCTCGCCCTCAGACGCCGATGAAGCTGAAGGCAGACTCTGCAACGCCGGGCCGTAGCCTCTCCGCGGTCCTCAAGGCATAGAGGTCCGTCATTCCCGCAATGTAGTCCACCGCCACTCGCTCGGCGGGCTCGCCCCGCAGCCAGTACTCCGCCGGGACCGCTTCTGGGTGGGTGCTGAAATAGGCGTAGAGCAACGTCACGATCTCCCTGGCGACGCGGGCCTGGGGAGTCTGGCTGGCGGGGATGTAGACACGCTGGAAGAGGAACTCCCGGAGGGTGTTCAGGGCGCCGCGCACGCGCCGGCCCATGGTGATGACCGGGCGCCTGGCAGCCGGCCCGTCGGTGGCGGCGCAGGCCCAGGAAGCCTCCACGGTATCAACGACCAGAGTGTCGATGCGTTGAGAGTGGCGGGTCCCCAGGACCCGGCGCACCTCCTGGGGCAGGTCTTGCTCTTGAATCCATCCCGCGCGGAGGGCGTCGCCGATATCGTGGTTGACGTAGGCCACCGCATCGGCCAGGCGGCAGACCTGGGCCTCCAGGGGCAGGTCGTGGTCCTCGGGGCCACCAAGGAAATCGCCCCTGGGCTTGGAGTGATGGAGGATGCCCTGACGGACCTCCCAGGTGAGGTTGAGGCCCTGGCCGTCCTTCTCCAGGATGTCCACGACGCGGAGGCTCTGGACATTGTGGCGGAAGCCCCCGGGCGCCAGGTGGTCAAGCGCCTCTTCGCCCACATGGCCGAAGGGGGAATGGCCCAGGTCGTGGCCCAGGGCGATGGCTTCGGTCAGGTCCTCGTTGAGGTTGAGGGCGCGGCTGATGGTGCGGGCGATCTGGGCAACCTCCAGGGTGTGGGTGAGACGGGTGACGTAATGGTCGTCCAGGGGAGCGAGAAACACCTGAGTCTTGTGCTTGAGCCGCCGGAAGGCGTTGGTGTGGAGAATGCGGTCCCGGTCGCGCTGGAACTCGGTGCGGAGGGGTGATGGCTCCTCCTGCACCGCTCGGCCGCGAGAGGCGCTGCTTCTCACCGCGTGCTGGGAGAGGGTCTCCTCTCGCGCCTCCAGGCGGAGGCGGACGGAGTGGTCATCTCTTATGGACATGCTTGCTGGCCTGTCTTGGAGCCACTATACCACGGGCCGCAGGCACCTCAAAGGCGCCGGTGACGGGCTTTGGCGCGAGGTGCCGGAGCTTTGCCCACCCGTCGGTCGGGGAGGAGCCGACAGACCCGTGTGCTATGCTATAATCGTGCCCGCCAAGGAGGGAGGGGGCCAACGTGGCTTCTTCCCATCCCCACGCCAACGAGAGACTGCCCCATGAGCGCGAACGAGACGGCCAAGAAGTGGGTCTACCTCTTCCGAGAGGCGGTGGAGCCCATGCGCTCGCTCCTGGGCAGCAAGGGAGCGGGCCTGGCGGAGATGGCCAGGGCCGGCCTTCCGGTGCCTCCCGGGTTCACCATCACCACGGAGGCATGCACAGCCTACTACGCTCGAGGCGAGCAGTTCCCGCCAGGCATGTGGGAGCAGGCGCTGGGAGCCCTCGGGGACGTGGAGAGAGAGACGGGCAAGGGATTCGGCGACCCCCGTCAGCCCCTCCTGGTGTCCGTGCGCTCGGGGGCGGTGGTGTCCATGCCAGGGATGATGGACACCGTGCTGAACGTGGGCCTGAACGAGCAGACCCTCCAGGGCCTGGCACGGGGGGCGGGTGGCACACCCTTCGCCTACGACGCGTACCGGCGGTTCATTCAGATGTTCGGGAGAGTCGTGCTGGGCGTGCCGGGCGAGGCTTTTGAGGCGACCCTGGAGGCCACCAGACGCGAGGCTAGGACCGCGAAGGCCGGTGGCCTGGGCGCCGAGCAAGAGGTGGAGGCAGCGAGACGTCTTCTGGCCGTGGTAAGGGAGCAAGCGGGCAGGGAGTTTCCCGAGGACCCGCACGAGCAACTTCGCCTGGCCATCCAGGCGGTGATGGCGAGCTGGAACGGCCGGCGCGCTCGGGACTACCGGGCCTTCCACCGCATTCCCGACACCCTGGGGACGGCGGTCAGCGTCGTGGCCATGGTGTTCGGCAATATGGACGAGCGGAGCGGCACCGGCGTGGCCTTCACCCGCGACCCGTCCACAGGAGCGAGGACGCTGTACGGAGAATACCTGGCCAATGCCCAAGGGGAGGACGTGGTGGCCGGGGTGCGGACGCCCCAGAAGATCAGCCAGCTCGCCCAGGCGATGCCGGAGGTCTACCGCCAAGTCGAGGAGATCGCGGGGAAGTTGGAGGCTTTCTACCGGGATGCCCAGGACCTGGAGTTCACGGTGGAACGCGGGAAGCTCTACATGCTCCAGACCCGATCGGCCAAGCGCACGGCAGCAGCGGCGGTGAAGATCGCCGTGGACATGGTGAAGGAGGGAGTGCTGAGCAAGGATGAGGCGCTGTTGCGCGTTGAGCCTGTCCAGGTGAACCAGCTCCTGCTGCCGCGGTTTGACGAGCGGGCCAAGGAGACGGCCTCGACCCGGGGCGACCTGCTGGCCAGGGGCCTGAACGCCTCGCCTGGGGCGGCCAGCGGGAAGGCGGTGCTGGACCCGGACCTGGCGGCGCAACTGGGCGGGCGGGGAGAAAGCGTGATCCTGGTGCGGGCGGAGACCAACCCCGACGATGTGCACGGGATGCTCAAGGCCAAGGGGGTGCTCACCGCCCGGGGTGGGGCCACCAGCCATGCGGCTGTCGTGGCCCGGGGTCTGGGGAAACCTTGCGTCGCCGGGTGCGAAGCCCTTCACGTGGACTTGGAGCGACGCCAGTGCGTGGTGGACGGGCGCGTGGTCCGGGAGATGGAGGAGATCAGCATTGACGGTACCACGGGCGAGGTGTTCGTGGGACGCCTTCCTACCATCGAACCGAATTTCGGAGAGGAGCGGGAACTCATCACCCTGCTGGGGTGGGCCGACGAGGCGAGGCGCCTGGGGGTCTGGGCCAACGCCGACTACCCTCGGGACGCCCAACGAGCATTGGAGTTTGGCGCGGAGGGCATCGGCCTGTGCCGTACGGAGCACATGTTCTTCGAGGAGGAGCGGCTCCCTATCGTACGCCACATGATCCTGGCGGCGGGTGAAGCCGCGGCCCTGGAGGACGAGCTGCGCCGGCTGGAAGGGGAGCTCCCCAAAGCCCTGGGGGAGCAGCGGGCCGCGCTCTCGCAGCGGCTGGCGGCCCAGCGGGCCCGGGTTGAAAGCTCGCCCCAGGTGAAGAGGTACCACGAGGCCCTGGACCGGCTGCTCGCCTTTCAGGTCCAGGACTTCAAGGGTATCCTGCGCGCGATGACGGGCAAGCCGGTCATCATCCGGCTGCTGGACCCGCCGCTGCACGAGTTCCTGCCCCGTTACGAGGACCTGCTGGTGGAGGTGACGCAGCTACGCCTTGGGGGCGGCGACCCGCGGGAAATTCCGGAGAAGGAGCAGCTCCTGCGGGCAGTGGAGGCGATGCGGGAGGCGAACCCCATGCTGGGGCTCCGGGGCTGCCGGCTTGGCCTGCTCTACGGCGCCATCAACCAGATGCAGGGGCGGGCTATCTTCACCGCCGCCTGCGAGCTGGCCAAGGAAGGCTGGGACCCGAGGCCCGAGGTGATGGTACCCCTCGTGGCCCACGTGAGCGAGCTGCGGCTGGTGAGGCAGGAGTTGGAAGGAGTGGCCGAAGAGGTACAACGAGAGCAGGGGATGCGCATCGCCTACAAGATCGGGACGATGATCGAGCTGCCCCGGGCGGCCCTCACTGCCGACGAGATTGCCCAGGAGGCGGAGTTCTTCAGCTTCGGCACCAACGACCTGACCCAGACCACCTACGGGATCAGCCGGGACGACGCCGAAGGGAAGTTCCTGCTCCAGTACGTGCAACGCGGGATCCTCCCGGACAACCCCTTCCAGGTGCTGGACCGGCAGGGCGTAGGCAGCTTGATCAAGACGGCGGTGGAACTGGGGCGCAAGACCCGGCCCGACCTGGAGGTAGGCATCTGCGGCGAGCACGGAGGCGACCCCTCGAGCATCGAGTTCTGTCACCAGGCAGGGCTAAACTACGTGAGCGCCTCGCCCTTCCGGGTGCCGGTGGCCCGGCTGGCCGCAGCCCATGCGGCGGTCAAGGAGAAGAAAGCCGCCGTTGGTCTGCCGGTGCCCGAGCGCAGACGAGGGGTTGCGGGGAGGACCCAAAGGACCAAAAGGAGGAACTCATGACCACGGCGACCAAGGGGAAGACCCGCGTCGAGCGCGACTCCATGGGGGAGATGCAGGTCCCGGCGGAGGCCTACTACGGCGCCTCGACCATGCGGGCCGTGCTGAACTTCCCCATCAGCGATCTGCGCTTCCCCAAGGAGTTCAACCGTGCCCTGGCCCAGATCAAGCAGGCGGCGGCCCAGGTGAACATGGAGTTGGGCCTGCTGGACAAGAAGATCGGCGAGGCCATCGTCCAGGCGGCCCAGGAGGTAATCGACGGGAAGCTGGACGACCAGTTCGTCCTGGACGTGTTCCAGACGGGCTCTGGGACGTCCACCAACATGAACGCCAACGAGGTGATCGCCATCCGGGCCATCGAGCTCCTTGGGGGACAGCGGGGCGCCAGGGGCATGGTCCTCCCCAACGACCACGTGAACCTGTGCCAGTCCTCCAACGACGTGATCCCCACGGCTATCCATGTGGCGGCCAGCAAGCTAGTCCAGGAGGAGCTGATCCCCGCCCTGCGGGAGCTTCAGAACGCGCTGTACGCCAAGTCCAACCAGTTCATGCCCATCATCAAGACGGGCAGGACCCATCTTCAGGATGCCACGCCCATCCGGCTCGGCCAGGAGTTCCTGGGGTACGCGGGACAGCTTGGGCGGGCCATCAAGCGCCTGCGGGCTGCCCAGGAGGAGCTGACGGAGGTAGCCCTGGGGGGCACTGCCGTGGGGACAGGGGTCAACGCCCACCCGGAGTTCGCCAAGCGGGTCTGTGCCCAGCTGCGGCAGACGGTAGGGGTGCAGGTGTGGGAGACCACGAACCACTACCAGGCCCAGAGCACGCTGGACAACGTGGTCTCCGCTAGCGGCGCCCTCAGGACCATCGCTGTCAGCCTGATGAAGGTCGCCAACGACATCCGCTGGCTGGGGTCCGGCCCAAGGGCGGGCATCGGCGAGATCGCCCTGCCGGAGGTGCAGCCTGGCAGCTCCATCATGCCAGGGAAGGTGAACCCCGTGATCCCGGAGTCGGTGTGCCAGGTGTGCGCCCATGTTCTTGGGAACGTGGAGGCCATCGCTATCGCGGGACAGTCGGGGAACTTCGAGATCAACGTCATGATGCCCGTGGCGGCGTACAACCTGCTCCAGGCCATCAAGCTGCTGGCCTCGGTCAGCAGGAACTTCACCCGGCAGTGCGTGGCGGGGATCACCGCGACGGCTCGGGGCCCTGAAATGGTGGAGAAGGGCCTGATGCTGGCCACGGGGCTGGTGCCCAAGACCGGGTACGACGCGGCAGCGAAGATCGCCCAGGAGGCCCAGCGCACCGGCAAGACCATCCGGGAGGTGGCCAGGGAGCGCACCAAGCTCTCGGAGGAGGAGCTGGCGAAGGTCCTGGACCCCGCTGCCATGACGGCGCCTGGCCTGACGGGAGCCCCGGGGGGAGGGTAGGGCGAAGGCGCAGGGAATGCGCGTCCTGGACGTGCCAGGCGGGCTCTAGCCGGCTGCTGAAAAAGGGGAGTCCAGAGGGGCGAAGCCCTTTTGACGGGGGTCTGGGGGTGTCCCCCAGATACAACTTCTTCCCCCTTCCTGGCCAGGAAGGGGGCGAGGGGGATGGTCGAAAGGTTTTTTCAGCACCTTCCTAGCCGGCCCCTACCTGCCAGTTGTACTTGATGCCCCAGAGCGCGTCCACCGCCCGGCCCTGTCTTCCGCTCACTTCGGGGATCATGGCGTTGGCCTCATTGATGATGGCGTTGCTTCCCTGCCGGGATGCATCCAGCTCCCGTTGGAGCCACCTCTTCTGGACCAACAGGAAGGCGGCCAAGTCCGAGTGGAAGACCCTGGCAGGCGCCGGCGGACTCAGGGCAAGGGCCCTGCTTTCCAAGGACTCTGCGCGTTCCAGGAACTGTGTCTGCGCGGCGACTCGCTGAGAAAAAGTCGCCGCGCCAGACGCTTGGATGAATGCACCTCTATCGCTGTCCAGTTTGGCAACTTCCTCCATGATGGCGTCTACCTGCGTGACGTAGCTTCGGACCCCTTCCCGGAGGTTGTCCTGCCACTGTCCCAGCCAGGACCGCCAGTCTTGCTCGAACGAGGAAAGCGAGACTCCGGTGACCCGCTGGAAGGCAGCCTCAAAGGAGGCGCCTTTTGCCATCTCGCCAATGATCAGGGCCGCGGCCTGGTTGCCGAACCGCTCCAGAAGATAGCGCACGGCCATGTAGGCCTCGGCGTACTGAAGGGAAGCCCGTTCCCGGTCTGTTTCAGCATTCCAGTCGCGCTGGCTCACCAGGCGGCTGAGGGGGAGCAAGGCGTTGGTGGCGAGCGCCTTCCTTGCGGCATCGGCCCGGCGGTACCGCTCCCGCTGGGCTGCCAGGCTGGCGCCGAAGTCCGCTCGCACATGGATGTCCAGATACGTAGCGAGCCCTTCGTTCAACCAGGCGGGCACGCTGGCCCTGGGAGCGAGTTCCTCGACCAGCAGGTGGACATATTCGTGGATGAGCACCCCTGTTGTCTCGGAGTTGAATTCGTCCACGATCACGAAGAGGCCTCGATGCTGCCCGAACGGGAGGTACACCCCCGCCTCAAGCCCGGTCACCGTTGCCCCGGCGGCGGTTACGGCCGTCTTGAACAGGTCCTTATTGGAGAAGACATAAACGTTGGGGATCTGAGCGGAGGTAAGGCTCAGCCAGGGCTTGAGCCGGTCGGTGAGAGGAGAGAGCATCCCGCTCAACTCCAGCGTCACCGCCAGGGGCACGCCCCCGGAAGCGTATAGCTCGCTGGCGCTGCCTGAGTAGCGGCGAAAAGAGACCCCCAGGTCGGACACAGCGGTGGTCTGAACCTGCAACGGCGTCAGGATGTACGTTCCACGAAACTCCTGGTCGTCCACGAGAACCTTGACTGTCCATAGCCCTTCCGGGTCCAGGGCGTTCAGCCTGGCCCAGGAGACACGGCCTTGCCCATCGGCGTACAGGGTCGCTGACTTGACCGCTTGGGATGCCTGGGCCACAAGGAAGGTCCCATGCTCGTCGGTCCAGGCGACGGCCAAGCTGGCCGGGTCCAGGAACGTGACCTTCAGGCGGGCCCATCCTGGGAGGCCCTGGAGGGAGAAGCTAATCGGACGGCCAGTCAAGGGCTGGGCGGGGTCAACGGTCAGGGTGAGGCCACCACCAAGGTTCAGGGCGGCGGCAGAGGGTGCAGGCGTCCCAGGGGCAGATGCTGGCGTTGGCGTTGGGGAGGCGACAAAAGGCGTTGGCGTAGGGGTGAGGAGAGCAAGCAGGAAAAGGGGCAGGGGGGTGGGGGTGGAGGGAAG
>JACQOS010000055.1 GCA_016202425.1 Chloroflexota bacterium | reverse complement strand
GGCCCCAAATGGTCATTGCGAGGAGTCCCGATGAAATCGGGACGACGAAGCAATCTGGAAGAGGGGTGGCCCCCCGCAGCCAGATTGCCACGGCCCTCCGGAGCCTGTGGTGAGGACTTCGAACCATCGGGCCTCGCAATGACATGACGGCGAACTTCAGGGACACCACACCAGAGGGGTCAGTCCAGGACAATCTTGGTGACCGAATCACCGCCCTGGCTGGCAACCCAGAGGGCCCTGCCCTCCAGGGCGAGGGCAGAAGGGGCATCGCCCACGGGAATGGTCGCCAGCACTCTCCCCTCGGGACTAAGGCGAACGAGGGCGTCCGCTGCCTGGTCGGCTATCCAGAGGGCCTCGCCGTCCCAGAGGAGCACGCTGGCAACGACGCCGAGCTGGTAAGAGCCCGCGACGATGCCGCTGGGGCGGAGTTTCATGACGGTCCCATCGCCCCGGTTGGCCACCCAGAGATGCTCGCCACCAAAGGTCAGGGCGCTGGGCGAGCGGCCGACGGGATGGCTGGAAAGGGTGCCGTCGGGCCGGAGCCTGGTGACCTGGCCCGCGACGCTGCTGGCAACCCACACGTTGGTGCCATCGAAGGCAAGGGCCACCGGCTGCTCGGAGACGGGGATGGTGGCGGCGGTGGTGCCATCCAGGCGCAGCTTGGTGAGGGTAAACGCCAGGGCATTGGCCACCCAGACGTGCTCGCCGTCGAAGGCGATGGCCACGGGCTGGTTACCTACCGGGTACGTGCAGAGCGTGACGCCGTCAGTGGGCGTGGGAGGTTCTAGCTCGCCGGCGGCGCAAGTCGTAGAATCGTTGAAACGGACCTTGGTGACGGTGTTGCTCCGGCTGTTGGCGACCCAGAGAGAGCGACCGTCGGAGGCCAAAGCCCGGGGCCCCTGGCCCACGGGAAGGGTAAGGGCCACGGAGCCGTCGAACCGCAGGCGGGACAACGTGCCGGCGCCTTCGCTGACGGCCCAAAGGTCCCTGCCGTCGTGGTAAAGGCCCGCGGGGGCGTCCCCTACGGCGAACGTTCCTAGCACACCGCCTTTGGTGGTCAGCTTCGTGAGCGTGTCGTCTGCGTTATTGGCTGCCCAGAGGCCGCTACCGTCGAACACCAGGGCGGTAGGGCCTTTTCCCACCGGGAAGGAGGCGACAGGGTTGCCGCCCAGGTCCACCCGGATCAGCCGATGCTCCTGAGGGTAGCTCACCCACAGGGCCTCGCCGTCGAAGGTGAGCCCCTGCGGCAGGCTGGCCAGAGGGTAGGTGCCCACCAGGCTGCCATCCGGCCTGAGGCGAGTGAGACTCTTGCCAGCGGTATTGGCCACCCACACGCTGGCGCCGTCAAAGGCGAGGGCGGCAGGCCCATCGCCCACGGGGAAGGTGCCCAGCACGGCCCCAGTGGTAGCCAGCTTGGTCACGGTGTCGTCGCCGGAGTTCGCCACCCAGAGGTCCCGGCCATCGAAGAGGACCGCCCTGGGACGGTTGCCCACCCGATGGGTGCCGAGGATGGCACCCTCCAGGGAGAGCCTGGCGATGCTGCCGCCTAGCACGTTGACGGCCCAGATGTCCTGCCCATCGAACGTCAGGGCTATGGGTCCGGAGCCGACGCGCCGGACGGTGAGCACCGTGCCGTCGGGGTTCAGGCGCATAACGGTGTCGTCCAGGAAGTTGGCAACCCACGCCCGCTGGCCGTCGAAGGCGAGGCTGCTGGGCTGCTGGCCCACCTGGTAGGTGGCCTGGGGGACGCCATCCCTGCTGAACCTGGTCACCAGGCGGCTGCCTGCCCTGGCCACCCACAGGCTGGAGCCATCGAAGAGAAGGGCGGCAGGGGCCCTGCCCGCAGGGAATGTGGCGCGGTGGAAGACCTGCGAGGGGACCCGGGCCACGGTGCCGTTGATGTTCGCCGTCCACAGGTATTCCCCTGCGACCAGAAGGGCCCGGGGCCGGCTCTCCACCGAGTAGGTGGCAAGCGTCTGCCCGGTCCGGGACATCTGACTCACGACGGGTTCCAGGCCGCTGGCAACCCAGAGCCTGTCCAGGTGGAAGGCGAGGCCCTCGGAGAGCGGAGGGATAGGAAACGTGTCGAGCAAGGTGCCGTCCGGGAGGAGGCGGCTCACGGTATTGGCGTCGCCATTGAGCACCCAGACGTTGCCGCCTCCGAAGGCCACGGCGACCGGGCCCCGGCCCACACAGAAGGTGCCAGCCACCTTGCCGTCCACGGCGACCCTGGACACCGTGCCCAGCACCGTGCCCTCCTGGGTAACGCAGACAGGAGGGGTGCGAGCGTCCTGGGCACTGGCGACCCAGAGGTCGGTGCCATCGAAGGCGAAGGCCCGGGGGATACGGCCCACCGGGACCCTGAGCACGAGTTTCCCTTCCTGGTCCAGCTTGAGGAGCTGGTTGTCGTCGCCGCTGGCCACCCAGGTGCTTCGGGTGAGCTGGAAGAAGACGGAGAGAAGGGCCAGGGGCCTGTTGCCGCCGGGAAGGACGTCCACCACGGCGCCCTCGGGGGTAAGGCGGGTGATGGTGTTGGCCTCCTCGCTGGCTACCCAGAGGAGGTTGCCGTCGAAGGCCAGGGCGCTGGGCCTGGTACCTGCGCGGAATGTCCCTAGCACCTTGCCCTCCAGGCTCATCCTCGTCACCGTGCCATCGTCGGTGCTGGCGACCCAAAGGGCCTGGCCATCGAAGGCCAGGGCCCTGGGCATGCGCCCCACAAGGAAATGCTCCACTCTTGCCACCGGGCCGGGGGCGACGGGCACGGGGGGTGTGGGCGTGGGCGTAGGGGTGGGGGTGAGCGTTGGAGCTGGCGTCGAGCTGGGCGTCGGCGTGGCTGTGGGGAGACGGGTCGGAGTGGGAGAAGGAAGAGGCGTTGAGGTAGGGGTCGGCGGACGGAGGGTCGGAGTCGCAGAAGGGCCAGGGGTGGGCGTCGGAGGGAGAGGCGTCGGAGTTGGGGTCGGCGTGTCGTCCGGGGGCGCCACCGTCGCAGCCACACGAACGGGCGTAGGGGTGGCAGCCGGGCCACCGCCGCACGCCATCGGCAGCACAACGGTCACCAGCACGCCCGCCACGAGAAGCAGGGCGAAGGCACCGCGGTGCCTGTCAGGCTGCGGCGTGCTTGAGGCTGCTCTTGGGCACATGTGCCAACGCACCCACGGACGAGAGGAGGGGCCCGCTCCTAGGCGTAGGGGGTGCCCTCCAATTGCTCATGCTCGAGCCCGAAGTGGTGGGCCACCTCGTGGAGCACGGTGGCCCGGATCTGCTCCAGCAGGGCACCCCGGGAGGCGCAGGCGGCCTCCAGGGGCCGCTGGAAGATGGTGATCTTGTCCGGGACAACCGGGCCGTACTGCCCTCGCTCCGTCAGAGGGACGCCCTGGTAGAGGCCAAAGAGCTCGTAGGGGTCCTGGGCGCCGGCCTCTGCCAGGTCGTCGCGAGCGGGCCAGGCCTTCACGACCACGGCCACGTTCTCCAGCCGCTGGCGGATTTCAGGAGGCAGGCCCTCCACCGCCTGGGCCACGATGCGATCGAAAGCGCCCCTCGATAGGCGGGCCATAGGTCACGCCCCGACACCCACTTTGGCCCGCACCGCCTTGAGGATGTCCACGTTGGCCCGGTCGGGGCCCTTGTTGTCGAACCCTGGCACCTCCAGGAGGAAGGGGACGTGGCGGAAAGCGGGGTGGGCCAGGATGACCTCAAAGCCAGCCAGGCCGATAGCCCCTTGGCCGATGTTCTCGTGGCGGTCCACCCCCGAGGCGAAGGGGACTTTGGAATCGTTGGCGTGGACGGCCACTAGGCTGGCCAGGCCAACGGCCCGGTCGAACTCCTGCATGGTCTTTTCGAGGCCTGGCCGGTCGGCCACCGGGTGCCCGGCGGCAAAGAGGTGCTGCGTATCGAGGCACACCTTGAGCCGGGGGTCCTCCAGGGCCCGCAGGATGCGGCCGATCTCTTCAAACTTCGAGCCGATGTGGCTGCCCATGCCCGCGCTGTTCTCGATAATGAGCCAGACGTCCCGGGGCGACCTGGCGAGCACCTCTTTCAAGGAGGCCACGGTCTGGCGGAAGACGCCCTCATAACCGACGCCCTTGTGGCTGCCGGGATGGAAGATGACGCCCTGGGCGCCCATGGCGGACGCCGCGGTCGTGTAGTTCACCAGGGAGTCGATGCCCTTCGTCAGGTTCTCCTGGCTCTCCGCCCCGAGGTTCACCAGGTAGATGCCGTGGAGAAAGACGGGCTGGACATCCGCCGCCCGGGCCTTTTCGCTAAAGGACTTGGCCTGCCCTGGCGGCACGGGCTTGAAGGCCCAACCCTGGGGAGACGAGCAGAAGCACTGAATGGCCTCGGCTCCCAGCTCCTTGGCCCGGTCAATGGCCTTGTCCAGGCCGCCCGCGGTGGAAACATGAGCGCCAATACGCATGGTCTAGGGGTCCCCAGCAGTTGCCGCCAACGTTGGGCGTCACCATTATTGGAGTGGCTATGAGAAATGTCAAAGGCAGCGGGCTACGGGCATTGGCGCGAGGCTTGCCCTCGGCGCAGCGCCTCCAACCCATAGGGATGGCCCCATCATGCCAAGCGTTGTGCTGGTGCCACCGTAGTCCCTACCCTCCAGGGCTCCCACGGCCCTGAGAACGTGTTTGCAAAGTCTTAGAGCGTGTGTGAGATGTCATTCAGAGGAGTCCTTCAGCTGAAGGACGACG
>JACQOS010000054.1 GCA_016202425.1 Chloroflexota bacterium | reverse complement strand
TGGTCCCACCGCCAGATTGCCACGCCCCGATTTCATCGGGGCTCG
The DNA here is from genome assembly GCA_016202425.1 of Chloroflexota bacterium. Classification (GTDB taxonomy): domain Bacteria; phylum Chloroflexota; class Dehalococcoidia; order Lucifugimonadales; family JACQOS01; genus JACQOS01. Next base: position 9,873 of record JACQOS010000054.1, on the reverse strand, counting down.
CAATGACATGACGGCGAACTTCAGGGACACCACACTAGGGAACACGGACGGGCGCTGCCAGGTACCGGGCAAGCTTTGCCAGTACGCGCTCGTCTTGCCCCAGGAGGAGTTCCTGGATGTAGGCCTGGACCTTGCTCCTGTCTTTCAAGGGCATCACGGAGATGTCGGGGGCAAGCCAGGGGGTGACGTCGTGTCTGGCCCCCAGGAACAGGACGCCCACCTCTCCCTCGTGCAGGGTGCCGCTGATCGCCTCTGCTATGAACCTGTCGCGCTCCTCCAGGAGCTGGGCCCTGGCCCCCGTGCGGTCGCGGCCTTCTTCCTGGGACGGCGGGCGCACGAGACCCAGGACCTCGTGGTACTCCCGGAGCAGGAGGGCCGGGTCCTCGGTCTTACGGAGCTCTGCGCCCTGCTGCACCAGGTCGCGGACGAGCCGGAAGTTCTCGCTGCCGCGGCGGGCCGCCTGGTCGACGACGCCTCTCCCCTGCTCACCGTCGGCGGCCAGGCCATCCTGGTAGACCCTGAGCAGCCTGGCATCAAAGGTGCAGAGATAGGCGGCAACGCCCTTCCAGAAGCTGCGGACAGTCTCGTGGTGCAGTGCCCAGCGGCGCTCCCCGGAGAGGGCGAGGCTGCTCTGGGCGATGGCCAGGCCAGCGCTTCCCAGGTCCACATCGCTGTGGATGATGGGGACGTACAGGAGCCTTCTCATGGGTGCCGCACGCCCTTCTGCTGGAGGGCCTGTTGGAAATGGCGGGCCCCGATGGTCAAGGTAGCTCCGTTGCGGGAAGCAGGCCCTGTCTCGCCCTGCGCCACCCACTCGCGGATGGCCAGCAGGGACGCCTGCTGGCAGAGGGCGGCGATGTGGGAGCCTGTCCGGCCCTCCGTCGCCCGCGCCAGGGCATCCAGGTCCACGTCCATGGCCAGGGGTTTCTCCCGGGTGTGGATGCCGAGGATCTGGCGCCTGGCTTCAGTATCGGGGACAGGGAGGTCCACTTGCAAGTCGAACCTTCCTGGCCGAAGCAGGGCGGCGTCCAGGAGGTCGGGGCGGTTGGTGGCCGCCAGCACCGTCACCCCTTTGAGTTCCTCCATGCCGTCCAGCTCCGTGAGGAACTGGCTGATGACCCGGTCGGTGACGGCGTCGGCGCCTGCCCCTCGGGCCGGGACCAGGGACTCCAGTTCGTCAAAGAACACGATGCAGGGGCTGGCCTGCCGGGCCTTCCTGAAGACCTCTCGGACTCCTTTCTCCGACTCGCCCACCCACTTGGAGAGAAGGGCTGGCCCCTTGACGGAGATGAAGTTCACGCCGCACTGGCTGGCGACTACCTTTGCCAGGAGGGTCTTCCCGGTCCCGGGAGGCCCCGTGAGGAGCACGCCTCTTGGCGGGTCGGTCCTGGCCTGGCGGAAGAGGTCGGGGTGCTTGAGAGGCCATTCGATGGTCTCCTGGAGGACCCGCTTGGCCTCCTCCAGGCCGCCGACGTCCTCCCACCGCACGTCGGGGACCTCGGTGAAGACCTCGCGGAGCGCAGACGGCTCCACCTCTTTCAGGGCTTCCTGGAAGTCATCCATGGTGATCTGAAGCGCGGCCAGAAGCTCGTCGGGGATGTACTCGGCGCCGAGCTGGATGCGGGGGAGGAGCTTCCTCAGGGTGATCATGGCGGCCTCTCGGCAGAGGGCTTCCAGGTCCGCGCCGACGAAGCCATGGGTGTGCTCGGCCAGCCACGGCAGGCTCACGTCGGGGGCGAGCGGCATGCCCCGGGTATGGATCTGGAGGACCTCCAGGCGGCCGTTCCTGTCGGGAACGCTGATGGCGATCTCCCGGTCGAACCTCCCTGGGCGCCGGAGGGCGGGGTCCAGCACGTGGGGGATGTTGGTGGCGCCGGTGACGATGACCTGGCCCCGCTCCTTGAGGCCGTCCATGAGGGCCAGGAGCTGGGCCACCACCCGCCTTTCCACCTGCTGGTCTCCTCGGACGTCCTCTCTCTTGGAGGCGATGGCGTCGATCTCGTCGATGAAGATGATGGAGGGCGCCTTCTCCTCGGCTTGCTGGAAGATAGCCCTGAGGTGGGCCTCGCTTTCGCCGTAGAACTTGTGGATGACCTCGGGCCCGCTGACGTGGAAGAAGGAGGCGTCGGTCTCGCTGGCCACAGCCCGAGCAATGAGGGTCTTGCCGCAGCCCGGGGGCCCGTGCAGAAGGACCCCTTTAGGGGCCTGGATTCCCAGCCTCTCGAAGAGCTCTGGGTGCTTCAGGGGCAGTTCGATGATCTCCCGGATCTTCTGGAGCTCTCGGCGCAGGCCCCCTATGTCCTCGTAGGTAACCCCGCCTCTGGCCCTGTCCGGCCCTGCCTCTCCCTTGATCTTGACGACGGTGCGGGGGCCCACGACCACAACGCCGCCGGGGCTGGTGTCCGCCACCGTGAACTCCTGGTAGCGACCTCCCAGGAAGGTGGCCCTGACCCGGTCGCCCCGGGTGGCAGGGAGTCCCTCCAGGACGCGTCTCAGGACAGCGGTGTCTCTGCCCGGGAGAAAGGCCCGAGAGGGGGTGGCTGGGGCGAGGACGAAGGCGTCGGCCTCGGCGTAAGGGACCTGCCGCACCTGCACCTGCTCCCCCATGGCCGTCTGGGAGTTCTCCCGGAGGATGCCGTCCATCTGGAGGGTCCCCTGGCCCCTGTCCTCGGGGTAGGCGGGCATCACCTTGGCCGCCGTGGGCCTCTTGTCCAGGACCTGGACGATGTCCCCCGGCTGAAGGCCCAGGCTCGCCATCTGGCCGGGGTCCATCCTGACGATGCCCCGGCCCACGTCCTTGGGCCGGGCTTCCGCTACTCTGAGGTGGAGGGTTTGTGTCTCCTCTGCTGTCATGTTCGTGCCTCCCGCGAGCTATCCTGCGCAGGCAACTGCTTGTTGGGCCGCGGCTCCGGGGACTCGGGTGCTTTCACCATCTCCCGCAGGCCCGCGAACAGCGCCGGCTGCTTCCCTTCCAGGTCGGAAGGGTCCAGGGCTTTGGAGCAGGCCAGCCTCGCCTGTATCTGGTTCTCGCCGAGGAGGTCCAGGGCGGAGACGTGCAGGAGGCCGTCAACGTCCGCCTGGAAGCCCACTTCCACTTTCGGCACCCCCCGGGGGGCCGAAGGTATGCCCTCCAACCGGAGCTGGCCGAGGGAGATGTTGTCCGAGGCCAGCTCGCCCTCTCCCTGGAGGACGTGGATATCCATGGCGGTCTGGCCATCGGCGGCGGTGGTGAAGACGCGGGACGCGGATGCGGGCAGGGGGGTGTTCCTGGGGATGATCCTGGCCGCGAAGCCTGCCTGGGTCTCTACCCCCAGGGAGAGAGGGAGCACGTCGAGGAGCACGACTTTCTCCAGGAGGCCCAGGAGCATGGCGGCCTGCACCGCTGCACCCATGGCCACCACCTCGTCGGGGTCAAGGGAGCGGTAGGGCTCCTTGCCGAACATCTCCTTCACCAGGGCCCGCAGGGCGGGCATCCGGGTGGCGCCGCCAGCGAGGACCACGCGGTCGATGCCGGCGGGTGTGAGGTCGGCGTCTCGGAGGGCCTGGCGGGTTGGCCCCACCATGCGCTGGAGGAGGTCGGCGGTGAGCCTCTCGAAGCACTCCCGGGTGACATCGGTCTTCCATACCCTGGGCGCTGCGTCGTCGCCTGGCAGGTCGAGGCTCACCCGGGTCCCAGGGGACGGCGAGAGCTGGACTTTCGCCCTCTCCGCCGCCTCTCGGAGCTGCTGCCGGGCCTCCGGCGTGTTCGGGAAGTCCACGCCACGGGCCTGCCGGTACTGCTCGGCCAGGTAGGCCGCCAGCCTCTGGTCGTAGTCGTCTCCCCCGAGCCAGGCGTCGCCGCTGACGGCCCGGACCTCGAAGATGCCTTCCCCCAGCTCCAGGATGGAGACATCGAAGGTGCCACCCCCAAGGTCCCAAACGAGGATGGTGTGGGCGTCTTCCCGGTGGAGGCCGTAGGCGAGAGCAGTGGCGGTGGGCTCGTTGAGGAGCCTGAGGACATCCAGGCCCGCCAGGAGCGCCGCCTCCCGCGTGGCCTGGCGCTGGAGCTCGTTGAAGTAGGCAGGCACCGTGATCACCGCCTGGTGGATGGTCTCCCCAAGAACGCGCTCGGCGTCGGCCTTCACCTTGTGCAGGACGAGGCTGGAGACCTCCTGGGGCGTGTGTTCCCGCTCGCGGACTTTCGCCCGGTACCCGGACCCCATGCACCGCTTGATGGACAGAACGGTGCCTTCCGGGTTGGAGGCGGCCTGGCGTCTGGCGGGCTGGCCCACCAGGGTCTTGCCGTCGGAGGTGAAAGCGACCACCGATGGGGTGAGCCGCTGGCCCTCGGCATTGGGGACCACCATTGGACGGCCGCCTTCGACGGTGGCCACCACGGTGTAGGTGGTCCCCAGGTCAATACCTATGGGCTTTGGCATGCGTTCCTCTATCCGCTTGGCGTTCCCGCCTGCGGGTGTGGGGTCTCCAGGCCGCGTGCTGCCCCTTCCTCGCCGGGCTGGGCCATGACCCCGTAGCTCAACATGGTCTCGATCCCGGCCAGGGCTGCCCTCAGGTTGAGTCCAATGAGGGGGACGTCGGCCAGGGAGATGACGACGTCGGCGTTGACGACGAGGCCCCGGTCCAGCAGGCGGTCGAGCAGGTCCACCAGGCTGGCGGAAGGCGCGGGCAAGGGTGTGCTGCTCATACGTGTCCTGGGGGAGGCTAACGACAAAAGCTGTACGGCGGCAAGGGGCCGACCAGGCGGACGGAGAGCCCCGGCCTTTCCGCCAGTCGCTCCAGTTCCGCCACCAGGCGAAGGTACCCCTGCGGGGAGACCAGGCAGGAGAGGTTGGCCAGCATCCGCTGCTTCCCAGGAGCAGGCTGGACCGTGCCGACATGGACGCCCTCGGCGCACGGGTGCACTGTGGCGCAGACATGCTCGAGCTCCGCTGCCGCCCGCGCATGCAGGTCCCTTTGGAGCTGGCGCTGGAGCCTCAGGCGGTGCATGTAGGCAAGGCCGGGCGACAGCGCGCCCATCTGGTCCTCCCCGTTCTGGGAATCCGGGTTGCTGGAGGCCAGGCTCTGGGCGACAAGGTTGGGGTCCCAGAAGACCTGGACGGCGTACTCGGTCTTTGCGGCAAGCGCGTCCAGCTTCTCCTTGAGGGTGACGCGCTCGGCCCGGAGCCATGCCTCCAGGTTGCCCCGGGCGCTCGTGTCCTGCCCGGCCCTGATGATGGTGTTGAAGGCGATGGGAAGCACCGTGCCCCACCGCTCCCAGGCAGCCTGCACCACGCGGTGGTGGGCCAGGAGGCGGGCAGCGGTCGCCTCGGGCGTCGCCAGGCCATAGGGCTGGGCAGGGCAGTCGTGGGCGAGAGCGCAGAGGTCTTGGTGGGCGACGGTGTAGAGCCGGTTGCCATCTATGCCCATGCCACCCATGTCCAGCGCCTCCGCGCCTGCCGCGACACAATAGACGTAGCAGCCCTGTCCATCGTGGGGGCCCGGACCGGCCGCTCCGGGGCCTTTGCCGTTGTCATCAGGGGGAAGCATGGTGCACCTGGCCGACAGGCCCGGGAAGGGACGCAGGGCCGAGCATCCTCTCCAGCAGGCCGTCCAGCGCCCTGTCCAGGCCATCCCGGACCTCCTGCACTTGCTGGCCGATGCCGAGCTGTGTCCTGGTCTCTTCCAGGACGTCCTCCAGACGAAGGAGGGCCGTTCCCAGCCTCTCCACCTGGGCCTCCGAGAGGCTGCCCCTCTCCATGCGCTTCACCGCCTGGAGCCGCAGCACCTCGGAGATGATCTCCACCAGGGCCACCACGAGGGCGAGGAGGCCGTTCCGGAGGTCCTTCTCGTCGAGGGCGAGGACGACGGGTTGTCTGGACTGCTGGGCCATGGTTCCTCGCGCGCCTAGGTGTTGCGTTCCGGAGTGCTCTCGGCGGGAAGCTTCGGCAGGCGGACCTGGAGCACGCCGTTGCGGCACGTCGCCTGCATGTCGCTGGGGTCCACGGGAGCCGCGAGGCGGATGTCCTTCCGGTAGCTCCGGGGGGTCCCCTGTTTGCTGGCGATGGAGAGGGTGTCGCCCTGGAGGCCGAGCTCCAGGTCCTGAAGGGTGAGCCCGGGGACGTCGGCCACGACGACGATGTGGTCGGGCTCGTCGAAGACGTCCACGGGAGGCTCGGTCGCCTCGGAGGGAGGACGCGCAGCCTTTCGTTCCGCGCGCCCTGGCGGCTTGCCCAGGGTTCCCAGATGGAACTCGCTGTTGCCCAGAAGGCCGCGGGTCCTGATGTACCCCGTGATGTTTGCCTTGCCCTCGTTCCCTTCGGCTGAAAGGCGCTCCTGGAGCTGTTCCAGGCGGGTTCTGAGCTTATCCGAAGAGGCGAGGAGGTCTCCCAGGTCGATCTTGAGCCCCAGGATGTGGAGCACACCGCCGAGAAACTCGCTGGGGTCAACCGACTTGTCAGCCCTTGCCATGGCACACCTCCTGTACTGCCGTGGGATGAGTCTTCCTGGGCCTAGATTTGGGGTATGGGCAGTCCCTGGGCCCCGTTGCGGGATAGCGCCGACTCCGCATGGCCGGCCCACTGGGGGAGCCTGGTACCGGAGGGGAACTCCAGGCCGTACTTGGCTGCCGTCTCAAAGGACGCGACCGCAGCCCTGATCTGGATGCCCAGGAGCTCAACCCCCACCACCGAGACCCGGATGTCGGCGTTGATGACCAGGCCCTTGTCCAGGATCCTGTCGATGACGTCGGCGAGGGTGCCGTGGATGTCCCTATCCACCTGGAGTGCCATGTTTCGCTCCCTCCTGACTGTCGGGCGCCTCGCCGGATTCGGGTCCCGCCAGGGGTCGCCCAGGCGCCTACGCTTCGCTTGCCACGGGCTCTGCGCGTAGCCTCGTCCGCTTGCGTTCAAACCTCAGCATGCTGCCGTCCTCGTCCAGGAGGACCTCGTAGTCCCCCAGCACGTCCGTGGCAGTGGGGATGCGGGCCATCTCCAGCATCTCCACGCGGACGCGCCAGCCCTGCTCCTCGTGGGAAGCCCCGATGACGGCTACGGGCTTCAAACCTGTGGTGTCGGCGAGTTGCCGAACGGTCTGCTCCAGGACCCGCGATATCTCCATGGCGAAACCTCCTTCGTCAACCTTTGGCCGGGCGCATACCGCTACCCGGGCCGGGCGCGGCGCGCCTTCTCCTGTCGGATGGCGTCTAGCCGTTGCAGCAACTCCCGCTCCTGACGGTCGTACCCCTGCTCTTCCATTTCACCCGCGTCGAGCTGCGCCTGGAGCTCCAGGAGCGCGGCGCGAACGCTGTCTTCATCCAGGAGGTGCCGCTCGGCCTCCTCGGCAGTTTTGCGGGCGAGCCAGGAGACCAGCCTGGGGCTGCCCAGGACCGGCGAGGTCAGCAATCCGGTGAGGAAGCCCACGGCGCACCCCTCTCGTGTCCCGTCCCCGAAAAACGCCCCCAAATTGTCAATGCGAGGAGTCCCGATCCCGACTTGTCGGGAGGACGACGAAGCAATCTGGAGGAGGGGCAAACCCCACAGCCAGATTGCCACGGCCCTCCCTCGTCGGGCCTCGCAATGACATTGGTAGCGAACTTTAGAAACACCACACTAGAGCTCCTGCCAGTTCACGGCGATGTTCACGAAGTTGTAGGGAGGCACGTGTCCGACGTACTTGAAGCGCATCCGGTGCCCCCAGCCCTCGTCCAGCTTGCGCACGGCATCGTCGAAGTCAGGCTCCCGGGCTCGGTCCACCAGGAAGGCAGCGTTGGCAACCATCCTGTCCACAAAGACCGGGCTCTCGACGGTGCGGCGGGCAAGGTCCTTGAGGGGCCCGAGGAGGCGCGCGGCCTCCACGTCCCTCTTATGGTTCAGGGCCTCTTTCACCATCTCCCCCAGGCGAATCCTCTCGTAGTGGACTGCCAGGGGCGGCTTCCCCTCCAGGGCGGCGCGCAGCCGACGGATGGCCGGGTTCTCGGCAACGATCTCGGCGAAGACCGCCTGCTCGTCCCGCCAGAGGGCCTTGAGGCCCAGCTCCACGTTCCCCGCCATCTCCTCCAGGAGCTCCTCAAACTCCTGGCCCCGTTTCTCCAGGAGCCTCAGGACCTGGGCGACGGGCGAAGGGGGGCCAGCCACCGCCCCGAACCGCACCGGGAGGAGGGGGAGCTCCTTCAGGACCCGCTCCTGGACGCGCTGGTGGGCGAGCATGTTGGCCCTGGTGGTCTCGTACATGGACCCCTGAGAGTCGCTGACCACGGCCGCCAGGCTGCCCAGGGGCAGCGTGTGGACGAGGCCGGGGGCATCCCCTATGGCGGCAACGTCCTCAAAGGTGCGCGCCTCCGAGCACCGGACGATGCAGTAGAGGTACTTGCCCTGGTCGGCCATGGCGTTCACACCGGGAGCAGGGGCCCAGGTTGACCGAAGCGGGAGGGCTCTATCTGTTCCCTCCGGGTGCCGCGGATGGAGATCGAGAAGAGGCCGTCGGAGTCGTGGCTGGTTTCGCCCCTGGCCCGGCACCAGCGAAGGAGGAGCTCCTCGGCCTGCCTCAGGCGGGCAAGGGCCTGCCCGGGGTGGCGGTCCGGTGGGTCAAGGTCCCGTTGCTGGCGGGCGGCGAGGCGCCTGTAGGCCCTCCTGACCTGCCCTTCGGTCAGGGGCCCTTCCAGGTCCAGGGTCCGGCGGGCCTCTTCGAGCTGGGGTTGGCGGAGAGGCGAGACCTCCACCGTGGCGAAGCTGTACGGAGGCAACGGCCCGATGAGGCGGAAGGTGATCTCGCTGTCGCAAAGCTGGTCCACGCTGCGGAGGGCCTCGTCGAAGGCACGAAGCCTGGGACGCTCCACCAGGAAGGCGACGTTTATGACGAGGGCGTCGGAGAGGAGGAGGTTGTGGGAAACGGCGGCAGCCATGGGCTGAAGGGCGCTCATGACACGCTCCCGGTAGTGGGCCCGCCGCCGGTCCATGCAGGATTTCACGAACTGCCCCAGGAGGACCTGCTGGGTGAGCGGCTGCCCCCGGTGCTGGGCGAGGATGGCAGCCCTGGCGCGGGCAACCTCGCCGTCGCGGCCCAGCTCCTTCAGCACCCGGTCTCTGTCCCAGGTGGCAGCCAGCTCCATCTCCACCTTGTTCCCCAGGGAGGCCAGGGCGTCCAGGAACGCTCCCCGTCCCTGGGAGAGGAGGCAGCGGGCCTCCTCCGGGCCAGCCAGAAGGGTCCCGAATTTCACAGGCAGCACCGCCCGGCCGTCCATGACCGATTCGACGACCTGCTGGTGGGCCAGGAGCCTTCGGACGAGCACCTCCTTCGAGGTGTCCGCAAGGGCTGGCCCTTCATGGCGGGAGACCAGGCAGCCGAGGCCGTCCTGGGAGAGGACCTGGACCGGGCGAGCGCCATCCACTCCTGGGGCATCGACCGCGCCGTCGCGGGCGGCGTCGATGATGGCGTACAAATAGAGGTTGCCCATGGCTCACACCTCGCTGGAGGCGAGTGGCTCTCGCCCCATGGCCTGGACCGGCCTGCCCCGCGGCCTCTGGAAAGGGAACGCCAGGGGCGCGCCCCTGCGTGCTCGGAGGCGCTCGCGGGCCATCAGGCGCCGGGCAAGGGTGGTGACGGCGGCCGGGCCTTGTCGCCGCATCGGGCGCTCCTCTTGGCCCCCCCAGGGGTAGGTCTCCCAGGCGTCGGGCTCCGCAGGGGCCTGGCGGGAGAGGAACGCAGGATCGCCGTTTGGCATGTTGGTGTTCTCCACGGGTCGTCCCCTTTGCTAGAGGCTGTTCGGGAAACCCTCACCCCTGTACCCCCTCTCCCTTGCCAAGGGAGAGGGGGAAGGAAAGACATCTGGGGGACACCCCCAGACCCCCGTCCCTTCACTTCGCTCAGGGCAGGCTCCGGGGCTTCGCCCCTCTGGAC
>JACQOS010000056.1 GCA_016202425.1 Chloroflexota bacterium | reverse complement strand
GGACAGGCTCCGTCCCGACTCTCGGGACTCTGGACTCCTCCTTTTTCACCAACCTGCTAAGCCCTCTGTAGTGTACCATCACCCGCATGGAACCCCTCCTGAAGCTAGCGGCAGTCGTGGGTGTGGCGGCCACGCCGTGGGGTGAGGTGTTCTTCGCCATACCCGTGGGGATCGGCCTGGATCTGCCGGCGCCCCTCACCTTCGTCGCCGCCGTTGCGGGCAACGCGGCGTCGGTCATCGTCCTGGTGCGCCCGCTTGGGCGCTGGCACTCCCTGCGCGGCTTCCTGCTCCGGGGCTAGGCGTGCGCACCAGCGACTTCGACTACCCCCTCCCTCGGGAGCTCATCGCCCAGACGCCGGTGGAGCCGCGCGACCACTCCCGCCTCCTGGTCCTGGATCGCCAGCGCGACGCCCTGGACCACCGTCACTTCTACGATCTCCCCGACCTCCTCCGGCCAGGCGACCTGCTGGTCTGCAACGACACCCGCGTCATGCCGGCCCGCCTCTACGGGCGCCGGGCCGACACCGGTGGCCGCGTGGAACTCCTCCTGGTTCGCCGCCAGGGGACTCGCCTCTGGAGCTGCCTGGCCCGGCCAGCCAAGCGCCTCCGCCCAGGCGCCCGGCTGGTGTTCGCCCAGGGCCTGGAGGCGACTGTCCGGGAGGCAGACGCCGACGGCTTCCGGCTGGTCGAGCTGAACGGCGAGACGCTCCTTCACCAGGTAGGCCAGGTGCCTCTGCCCCCCTACATCCATACCCCTCTCCAGGACCCGGAGCGCTACCAGACCGTCTACGCCGGAGCGGACCAGGGCAGCGTCGCCGCCCCCACCGCGGGCCTCCACTTCACCCCTGCCCTCCTGGATAGAGTCAACGCCATGGGCATCCGCGTGGCCTTCGTGACCCTGCACGTAGGGCCGGATACCTTCAGGCCGGTTAAGGCCGAAGACCCGCTGGAGCACAAGCTCTCCACCGAGCACTGGGAGCTTCCCGCCGAGACGGCAGAGCTGGTGAACCGGGCCCGCGGAGAGGGACGCCGCATCGTGGCTGTGGGCACCACCACCGTCCGCACTCTGGAGCAGGCCGCGCTCTTGAGCGAGGCCCAGGGCGCCGGCGACCTCCAGTCCGGCTCCGGCTGGGCCGACCTCTTCATCCTGCCCGGCTACCGCTTCCGGGTTGTGGACACCCTCATCACCAACTTCCACCTGCCACGGACCACGCTCCTCATGCTGGTGTGCGCCTTCGCCGGAAGGGAGCGCATCCTGGCCGCCTACCAGGAGGCCGCCCGCCTGGGCTACCGCTTCTACAGCTTCGGGGATGGTATGGTGGTGGTGTGATGCTGAGTTGCAGGAGCCGGTTGACGGCCCGCACGAAGGGGCCTATTCTGGGCTGGGACCGCTGTTAACGGCCTTTCCGGAGGGTGTCAATGCCCCCTGGCTATGTACACACAATTCGAGAGGAAATATTGTACGAGTACGCCAAGCTTATTTCGAGATCTGCCTATGGCGCACTTCAGCGCGGTTTCATCACAGAGCGATTTCAGAAACTCAGAGATGGAGAAATCACTATCTCGGGAACGATGCGTGAGTGGGAACGGGAGCAAGCACTTCCCAAGAACTGTGTCTACTGTGGCTCTACGACGGATTTGACAACTGACCACCTGGTTCCTACTAGTAGGGGAGGCGACGATTCTGCTGATAATCTAGTTCTCGCTTGCCGATCGTGTAACGTTTCAAGAGGAAACAAAGGCGTTTTCGAATGGCTTGGCCTGCGGGAGAAGGACAAGCTTCACCGTTTGGTGGCTGGAAAGTACTTGAAGCAATTACTGGCGTTGCATCAGCGGGCCGGTACACTCGAAGTAAGGAAAAACGAGATTACTAAGTTGTGCACCAGGTGCCCTTTGCCCAGGGTATGCGAGAGTTGGGGAACGGCAGAAGAGCTTACCTGCTTCTGCCTTGAAAGTATCCTGTCATAGCCGCAGCACCGCTGATTGCGTGCTGATTCTCTAAGGAGGCTGTCATGGAGTCACAATCAATCCCTATCTCTACACGCTGGCTCTTGGACGCTGTTGGCGAGACAGGGCGGTCAGCCGTCAATGCCGTTTACCTAGTCGTCTGTCCTAGGATGCAGAGCAAGGGGACAGGGTTTCTATTGAAGTCAGGTGTGCTGGTCACCAACTGGCACGTGATTTGTCATTGTCAGGCGAGGGTGAACCTTGGGGCGCAATGCCAGTGTGACCCGAGGACGGTCAACTCAGATGTACTTGCTTTCGATAGTAACGGCCAGCAGCAGGTTTTCCGTCGGCTCGCGTTCGATCAGCATAGAGATCTAGCGATGCTGGAGCCAAGCACCCCCCTCGCAGGCGGTTTGACTGTGCGGACTGGCTTTAACATCGCTATCGGCACTCAGATATGTACGTGGGGGCATCCTCTTGGTTATGACGGCCCGGCACCAGTCCTAACGATGGGATACGTGTCTGGGTTTGTTGCCAGGAAGACCCCGGTTATTAAGCACTTCGTCGTGAATGCAGCGTTCAATCCTGGTAACTCTGGAGGCCCGTTGCTCGTGGCCGGGGAGGGTAGCGTCATAGGCGTTGTGGTAAGCAAACACGCACCCATTTCCCGCCGGCTTGCCTCGATCATCGAAGTGCTGAGCAAGCAGCAATCTGGGGTTGTCTATTATGCTACTGACGACCAAGGCAACCGCCAGGCGCTTACGGAAGCGCAGTTAGTAGCCGAAGTCTTGCTCTACTTTCGCCAAATGACGCAAGTTGTCCTGGGCGAAGCTATTCATGGAGAGGAGCTAATCGCCTTCCTTCGTGCCAACCACATTCCCATAGAGTGAAGTTCTCGTGTCATAGCCGCAGCACCACGAATTGCATGCTTGTGCTGCAATAGCTGCAATGGGCACACGGGCCATGGGTAGCTTATACAGTTTCGACCACTCGTTCAGAGAGATGGCCCTGCCCAGGGCAGACTCAACCTCTCGGAGGAGCACCCGTAGTTGTGGAACGGAAAACTCGTTGTTGTTCGGGATGGCGAGAGTAAACGCCCGGCGCCGCATATAGAAATGGCGTCCTCCTGGCTGAGGAGCGCCAAAGCCCACTCTTCTTAGCTTGCGGATAAATGTGCGGCGCTTACACGGTGTCCATCTAGCCATGGACAGGGGCGTTTCTACCCGCAGGTATGCCCGTGTTCAGGTTCAGGCCGCCGATGACGGGCAGGGCATCTCCGTGGCTTATCTTGACGAGGAGCCAGCCCTCCAGGACAGAACGTAGCTCCTCCTGGCACCGGTAGAGGGTATCGGCGAATGCCACGGTGCCAGGGCAATCAGGGATGGAGCCCGAGTAGGTGCCATTCTCCAGCTTCTCATAGACCGCCCGGCTCATGGCCTTTTCCACGTACTCCAGCAACATCTCAACACTCCGGACACCTGCCAGCTACACCCAAGTATACCTCTACAGAGAGCGCCGGTAAAGTTGACCATCCCGGCATAATGCCCGTGGTGCGCGCCTAGGAGGGTGCTGAATCCCGACTGGTCGGGACGACCATCCCCCTCGCCCCCTTTCCTTCGCCTGGCTCAGGGCAGGCTCCGTCCCGACTCTCGGGACTCTGGACTCCCCTTTTTCAGCAGCCTGCTAGCCGAGGCTATAAAGAGGCGACTGCTCCAGGCATCGGGCATCCCAAGTCGCTTAGGGTCAGACGATTTCGCCAACTCTTCTCTTCATGTCATAGCCGCAGCACCGTGGACGCCATGCTCATGGCTTCGGCAGACCGTTGCCATGGGCGTGGTCCAGATGGCCTCCCGTCAACGGCCGGCGAGGGACCCCGCCCGCGTGGCGGCGGCCCGGGCGGCGGGGTGCACCGGCCTCCGGGCAAGGAAAAGGAAGATGGCACCGGCCCCTGCGATGGCCGCGATAATCGTGAACGCCATCTGATAGCCGTCCTGGATGTCCGCAAGCCACGCAGCGAAGAGGGGTGCGCTCACCTGGGCCACCATGATGACCACGTTCGTCATCCCCATGATGGTGGCGAAGGAGCTCGTGCCGAAATAGTCCGCCCGGATGGCTTGCAGCAGAGGCGCCCGTACGCCCCAGGCCAGCCCGTGAAGCGTGGCGAACAGGACCAGGTGCGCCATGGAGGTCGCGTACGCCAGCACGAGGAGTCCCGCGCTGTGGCCGGCCATGCACGCCACGAACAGGGCCCGCTTGTTGAAGCGGTCTCCCAGATAGCCGCCAGAAACCTGCCCCGTCACCTGCATCACCGTGAGCAGGCCCACCACGCCACCCGCAGCCTCCAGGGACAGGTGCACTCGCTGGACCATGTGGGGGATCTGGTTCGCCGACACCGCAGCCACCACCGCCATCGCTGCGGCATGGCCGATGGCCAGGAGCCAGAAGGCAGGCGTCCTCAGGGCCTGGGCCGCCGAGAACTCCTGAGACTCGGCGGGGACCTTGTCCCTGGCGACCCCCCGTTCCCCTGGTGCGGACGCCGCGTCCTTTCCCGACGCGGCCGGGGCACCGTCGGGCAGGTAGCCGTAGGGCTCGGGGCGATGCCGGACCAGGAGGGCGGCGGGGAAGCCCACTATCCAGATGAGCACTCCCGCCGCGATGGCCGTCGGTCGCCAGTCGTACCGGACAATGCTCCACGCGACTAGCGGCACCAGGAGCCCGCCCACCCCCTGGCCAGCGAAGGTGAGGCCCATGGCCCGGGACCGCTTCTTCACGAACCACCGGACGACAGCCGCCGACAGGGGCGTGAACCCGGAGAGACTGTACCCCAGGGCTATCACGGAGAAGGCTCCCATGTAGGTCAGGAAAGAGTCCACCTGGCTGAAGAGCAGAAACCCCAGGCCAAAGAGGGCTACCCCCACCAGCACCACGGGCCTGGGGCCCCATCGGTCGATGGCCCATCCCTCCAGCGGGCCCAGCAGGCCACTTTCCATGCGGACCAGGGAATAGGCGGTCGCCACCTTAGTCCGGTTCCACGTGAACTCCTTCTGGAGGCTCACGAAGTAGGCGCTGAACCCGTGTCCCAGCATTCCCGCGCCTACGGCGTGAAGCGCCGCTCCTGCCCCAACGATCCACCAGCCGTAGAACACCCGGCGGGCACGCGCCTTCCAGAGAGCAATCGTTCGCTGCATGAGACTCGTGGTCCTGATAGGAGCCTGGCCGCCATGGTACCACGCCCCGCCCTACGGCGACCGGGACCCGGCCTCCCTCCTACAGCGGCGGGCGCCTCGTGTGCCAGTCGGTCCGCTGCTGGTAGGCGTGGCCCACCTGGAGGACCGCAAGCTCGTCGAAGGGTCGTCCGGCGATCTGGAGACCGATGGGCAGCCCCTCGCCGGTGAACCCGCAAGGCACCGAGAGGGCGGGCACCGCCGACAGGTTGAAGGGGGCCGTGGCCCCCCGAGGCCCGGCAAACCGGGCCAACACGTCCTCTTTACTGTTCAGTCCGCTGCTGGCCTCCATCCTGGGGGCCGCCACGGGCTGGGTGGGAGAGAGGAGCACGTCCGCCTGCTCCAGGGCCGCCAGAACCTGCCGGCGCATGACGACCCGCAGCCGGAGGGCCTTCTGGTAGAGCTGGCTGGAGAGCAGGCTTCCGGCCAGCAGGCGGCGCCTCGTCACCGTGTCGTAGTCCCCGGGCCGGCTCCGCAGCCAGTGCCTGTGCAGGTACGAACCTTCAGCGTCGGTGATGGTGGCGCTGATGACGCCCGCGTGAAGAGCCAGGGGTATGGACACCTCCCACACCTCCGCGCCCGACTCCTCCAGCGCGCTCGCCGCCCTCTCCACCGCCTCCCTCACCTCCGGGTGCACCGCATCGCTGGACATGGCCTCCCGGATGATGCCCGCCCGCAGGCCGTCGAGGCCCTTCCGCGGCCGAAAGCGGGGCACCCGCCCGCGGACAGTGTACGGGTCTTGCGGGTCCTGCCCGGCGATGGCCTGGAAGACCAGGGCGCAGTCCTCCACCGTCCTGGTCATGGGGCCTGCCTGGTCCATGGACCAGCAGACGGACAGCATGCCGTACCGGCTCACCCTCCCCCAGGTGGGTCGCAGCCCCGTCACGCCGCACCAGGCGGCAGGGATGCGGATGGAGCCCCCCGTGTCTTCGCCAATGGCGGCGGCGCACAGCGAGGCAGCTACGGCTACCCCGGACCCGCTGCTGGAATGTCCCGCCTGCCGGCCCAAGTCCCACGGGTTCCGGGGTGTCCCGTAGGGATGGCGGATGTTGCCCCCAAAGGCGAACTCGCTCAGGTTGAGCTTGCCCAGCAGGACGGCCCCCGCCTGCCGCAGGCGGGCGACCACCGTGGCGTCTTCCTCTGCCACCAGGTCCAGGATGGTAGAGCCGCCGGTGGTGCGAAGCCCGCGGGCATGCATCTGGTCTTTCACGGCCACAGGAAGCCCGTGCAGCAGGCCGAGCCTCTTGCCAGCGCCCAGAGCCGCGTCCGCCTGACGCGCCTCTTCCAGCGCCTGGTCGGCACACACCGTGACGTAGGCGTGCAGTTCCGGGTCCAGCCGTTCGATCCTGCCCAGGTACGCGCGGGCAAGCTCCGTCGCCGAGACCTGGCGGCGGCGTAGCAGGCCCAACAGCTCGGTGGCAGGCCGGTGGGCCAGGTCATCCGCCACGAGGTCCCTCCTCCGCCAGCCAGAAGACGGGCAGCGGCTCGACGGAGTCCAGGTCCGGCTCCTCCAGGGAGGCCAGGGCTTCCTGGAGGGCGTTGAGCCGGAACGTGACCTCCCGAAGGTCTTCCTGAGCAATGGGTAGCCCCAGGGCCTCCGCCAGGGCCGCGACCTGCCGAGCGCTCAGGTCCGCCATGTCCTGGGCTACTCCCCGCTGGCCTCGTCGAACACGCGGTCCATGGCCTGGGCCCGCTGGAAGGCGAGGTACTGCTCCTTGGTCATCTTGGGCTGGAACCTGCCGAGCACCTCCCGAGCTCCCGCCGCGCCGTCCGCCAGGAGGTCGATGACGGTCATGGCGAAGACCTTGGCCGGCGTGACGACGGCCTGATCATAGTCCACGATGTCGAAATCATCCGAGTGGTTCCAGCCCACGGCGCCCCGGGTATACGGATGGATGCAGGGCTTGATGTAGGAGACGTCGCCCAAGTCTTCGGAGCCACCCCGCACGTAGTCGGATGGGTACGTCACGGTCTCGCCGGGGGCAACGAACCTCTCCGCGTTGGAGCGGAAGAGGGAGAGCAGGTCGGGGTTGTTGATGAGAGGCAGGTATCCCGGGAACGTACGGATGCGCACCTTCCCTCCCACGGCCAAGGCGCCGGCGCGCAGGCAGCGGTTCACCTTCCTGTCCCACTCGGCCACGATCTCCGGCGTGCGCCCCCGCACCCGGACCTCCATGTTGACCTGAGGCGGGATGGCGTTCAGCTCGTCGCCTCCCCGGGTCACGATCCAGTGAATGCGGGTGATGTCCCCATCCTTGAACGTCTCGCGGATAGCGTGCATGGCGTGCTGGGCGACGGAGGCGGCGCTCAGGGCGTTGATGCCCTGGTGGGGGTTGCCTGCGGCATGGGCCTGGCGACCGTAGAACTCCACCTGCTTGGCCACGTGGCAGTTGCTGCTGCCGCCCAGAAGGAACGCCCCCTCTGCGCTGCCCCGCACATGGGCCATCATCACCATGTCCACGTCGTCCAGGGCGCCCAGTCGGATGAACTCCTGCTTGCCCGAGAAGAACTCCAGCTTGCCCTCGTCCTTCAGGGCCATGCGGTGCTCCACCTCGATGAGCTCCTCCGCCGGCAGGATGCAGAGGGCCACGTTGCCGCTCAGCGCCTCCAGCACCCCGGGCGCCTGAAGCCCCACGCACGCCCCCAGCGCCATCCCGATCTGGGCGTTGTGGCCGCAGGCGTGGGCTGCCCCGGTCTTGGGATTGGCGTGAAGGTGTCCCGGGACGCGCCCCCCATCCAGCTCCCCGAAGAGGGCTACCGTGGGCCCCGGGGCAGCCCCTTTGAGAACGCCCTTGATGCCCGTGAGCGCGATCCCCGCCTGGTGGGCGATGCCGAACTCTTCCAGCCTCCGCTGCACCCGGCGGGAGGTGGAGAACTCCCGGAAGCCGGTCTCTGGGTCGTGAAGGATGTCCTTGACCAGCCGAATGAACGTTTCCTTGTGCTGTTCGATACGCTCGGCCACCGCCGCCTTCAGCTCGTCCCTTGTCTTCGTCATGGGCTTCTTCCTCATGGCTTCTCCCCCTTCGGGCAGGTGCCCAAAGCTGGAGCACCGGTGTCCAGCTACAGCGCCGGGTGGCGCTCTGTCCAGCGCGCTGCCTGCTGGTAGGCGTACGCCGCACGGAACACCGTTGGTTCGTCGAACGGCTTGCCGGCGATCTGGAGCCCTACGGGAAGACCGGCGGCGGTGAACCCACAGGGCACGGAGATGGCCGGCATGCCGGTCAAGTTGAAGGGAGCTGTCAGGCTTGGCCTGCGCAACTGTGCCCTGGGGTCAATGTTCGCGAACTTCCCGGCGGGATTGGCCGTGGTGGGTGTCACCAGCAGGTCTACGTGCTGGAGGACCCGGCGGAACTCTCGGGTAATCTGGGTCCTGGCACGCTGGGCCTGCACGTAGTCGGCAGCAGTGTAGATGGCCCCGATGGAGAGCTGCATCCGCACGTTCTCCCCGTAGTCGTGGAAGCGGCTCCTCAAGTTCTCGCGGTGATAGGCAAAGCCCTCGGCCCGCATGATGGCCCAGTGAGAGGCCCGAATGTATTCCAGACTGGGGAGGGCCACGTCCTCCACCCGCGCTCCCAGCTCCTGGAGCACCCCCACCGCCTTCTCCACGATGTCCACGTACTCGGCGTCCACCTCCCGGCTCGCGGTGAAGAACTCCCGAGGCAGTCCCAGGGTCATGCCCCTCACGTCCTCTCTGAGGGCCGAGCTGTAGTCCTGCACAGGAGCGCCACTCGTGGCCGGGTCTCTGGGGTCGTGGCCAGCGATGACCTGGAGCACCAGGGCGGCGTCCTCCACGGTCCGCGTCAACGGCCCTGCGTAGTCCAGGCCCCAGCTCAGCGGGACCATCCCAAAGCGGCTCACGCGGCCGTAAGTCGGCTGGAGGCCCACAACGCCGCACAGCGACGCGGGCTGGCGGATGGAGCCGCCGGTATCCGACCCCAAAGAGCCCATGCACAGGCCCGCCGCTATGGCCGCTCCCGACCCGCTGCTGGACCCGCCGGGCACGTAGGCCGGGTTCCAGGGATTGCGGGCGGGCTGGAAAAGGCTGGTATAGGGGCCGCCAATAGCGAACTCGTGCAGAGCCAGCTTGCCCAGGAGGACCGTCCCAGCTTCCTTCAGCCTGGCCACCGCCGTGGCATCCTCCTCAGGCACCCGGTCCTCCAGGAGCTTCGATTGCGCCGTGGTCCGGACGCCTCTCGTGTCGTAGAGGTCCTTGTGGGCCACCGGAATCCCGTGCAGGGGGCCACGGTACTGCCCACGGCCGATGGCCGCCTCCGCTGCCCGCGCCTCAGCCAGGGCTTCCTCCGGGAGCAGCGTCACATACGCCTGCACCTGCTTGTCCACCTGCTCAATGCGCTCCAGGTGGGCCCGTGTGAGCTCCACTGGCGACAGCTCCCGGCGCCGCAGGAGTGACGCGGCATCCCGAATGGTGAGGTAGCAGAGGTCGGTGCCCGCCCTGGTCATGGTGCCACCTCCTCGGGCCGGAACACGAAGGCAGGCTCCTCGTCTTTCAGGTCCACCGAGTGGAGCAGCCGAAGCCGGTCGTAGGCCATCTGCATGGCAGGCTCAAGTTCCTTCAGCTCCTCGGCAGAGAGCTTCAGGCCCGCCGCCTCCACTATGGCCTTGACGTCCACGCGGTCGGTGGCCTTCTTTCTGGTTCTCGGCGATGATGCCATGGGCGTAGCCCCTCCAAGGAAAGTGCAGCGGTAAGCATACCACGGCCCCAGCCGGAGGGGAAACCCGCAAGAGCGCGGGCTCCTGGCATGTTCCCGGCGAGCGGCTCGGGCGCAGGGCCTTTCAGTTATCCATAAGAGCAGTCCCTGGCTCCTGCACCCCCATCCTAACCTTCCCCCGCGAGCGGGAGAAGGGATTACTCTCCCCCGTGCAACGGGGGAGAGTCAGAGAGGGGGTGAAGC
>JACQOS010000051.1 GCA_016202425.1 Chloroflexota bacterium | reverse complement strand
GTGGGAGTGGGGGTGGGAGGAGGCGGAGTGGGTGTGGGCACGGCGGTGGGCGTCGGTGGCCGGAAGGGCGCCACCGTGGGGGCTGCGCCCCCGAACGTACAGGCTGCCAGTGTGGCCAGGAGGCCCAGGAGGCCAAGGAAGACCAGGAGCGCCCGTCCGCTCATGGATGGAAGATCGCCGCTCCAGCCATCCCCGTCCCCCTCACGGACGCGGAGGCTCGCCGGCGGGCCGCACGCCGTGGGTGGCGGCCTGGATGCGGTTGACGACGTGGAGCTTGTCCATGATGTTCCGCATGTGGGTCTTGACGGTGTTTTCCGAGAGGAAGAGGGCGCTGGCGATCTCCTTGTTGGTCTTGCCAGCGGCGACGAACCGCAGGACCTCGGCCTCCCGGGGGCTGAGGACAGAGTCGGCTTCCTGCTCCGGGATAGGCTCGGGCTTGACAGCAAGCTCCTTGAGCAGCTTGGACGCCATGTCTGGGGAGATGATCACTCCCCCCTGGGCAATGTGGAACACCGCGCGCACCAGGTCGGCGGCGGTGGCGTTCTTCAGTACGTACCCCCGCGCCCCCACCCGGATGGCCTGGAACAGGTCCCCCTCTTTCTCCGAGACGGTGAAGATCACGATCTTGGAGGTGGGCACCTCCTGGGCGATGGCCTGGGTGGCCTCCAGGCCATCCATGACGGGCATCTGGAGGTCCATCACGATGACGTCTGGCTGTAGCTCCTTGGCGCGCTGGATGGCCTCCTGACCGTTGGACGCCTCCCCCACCACCAGGAGCCCTTCCTGCAGGGCCAGGACGTCCATCACGCCGCGGCGCAGCAGAGGGTGATCGTCGACTACCAACACCTTGCTTCTCGGCATACGGCTACCTCGCTCTCCCCTGGGGCAGAGAGACCCGGACCTCGGTCCCGTGGCCCGGAGCGCTGTCAATGGTGAAGCGCCCGCCAAGGCTCTCCGCCCGCTCCCGCAGGATATTCAACCCGTAGTGCCCGGTGCCGTCCTGTGTGGTGGCATCGGTCTCGAACCCCTTCCCGTTGTCTTTCACCAGGAGCTCCAAGCCCTTTCGCGCACTGGCCAGGCGCACCCACACCTCGGTAGCGGCGGCATGTTTTCGGATGTTCGTCAGCGCCTCCTGGATGATCCTCAGGACCTGAAGCTGCGCCAGGGCCGAGAAGCGCACGGGCTGTTCGGGGGCATCGAAGTGCGTCTGGATGCTGTTCCTCTCGCCAAAGGCGGAGAGGTACTCCGCGAGGGTGGGCACCAGCTCCGAGACCCCTATTTGAATGCTCAACTGGTCCAGGGTCTCTCTGGCCTCCAGGTAGGCCTCTTGCGCGGCCTTCCGTATTTCGTTCAACCCCTCCTGGGCCTTGGTCATGTCCTGGCTGGTCAAGAAGGAGCTTACCAGATCGGCTTTCAAATTCAAGTAGGCCATGGTCTGCACCACGCCGTCGTGCAGCTCCTGGCGGGTCCGGCGCCGCTCCTCGGCCACCGCCTCCACCTCGATGCGGCGCCGTATGTTGAGATTGGTGCGGTACACCATTGATGCCATGACGAACGCCGAGACACTGTAGACGATGAGCCAGAGCAGGTAGTTGCTCTCCATGATCCAAACGAATTCGTCCTGGAGAACGTCAAACTGGGACAGGAGGACGTGTGCCATTACCAGAGCCGCCATGGTGGCCCCTGCCAGGAGCAGGGCGAAGAGCTCCTCGGAGAGCAGAGCGGCCGTGAGGACAGGCGTGAGCGAGTAGAGGAGGAAGCCGCTGCTCAGGCCGCCCGTGAGGAGGAGCGCTAGGAGGCAGACTACCAGGTCGCCGCCGAGCAGGACGTAGACCATGCCCCCCTGCTCGCGCCACCTCAAGGGCGCCAGGACCTTGAGCAGGGTGTACACGCCTACGCCTGTGAGGAGCGTATAGTCCTGAAGGGACAGAACCTCACCGCGGTCCAGGGATACCACCTGGATCAACACTACTGCGAGACCGTAGGTGAGGAACCTGTACAGGGAGAGGAACACGAAGATGTTCCTCTCGTACCTGGTGCCCGTCTGCATGCTTCCTCTGCCCTGGAGCCCCCCTCCTTTGCTCCTCTTGTGTCCCCTCCGCCTGTCGGCCTGGGGCCCACCCAGGGCCCCCGCCCAGCACGAGTGCCGCTTGAGGCAAGTTTACCTGCCTGGCCCGTAAATCGTCAACTAGAGATGACCTCGCTTCGCACCACCTCCGCAGCCGTCCGGCCTGTTCTTCCTTTCACATGGTACCATGGGGCCCCGGCCTGTTGTTTTCGGGGAAGAAAGGCGCGGCCCGGTGGAGGCTGCACGATAGCCAGCTCCCGCTGAGCGAGAAGGAGGAGGCACATGAGCACGGGAACCCTTGGCCTGGTCATTGACGGCCAGGACAGCAGCCAGGTCCTGGCGCGCGTCCGGCAGGCGGAGCAGCTCGGCATTGGGGCCGTATGGCTTACCACAGGGCGGGCGGGGCGCGATGCCCTCACCCTCTTCGCCGCAGCGGCTGTCCAGACGGAGCGGGTCCTGCTGGGGACCGCCGTGGTCCCTACGTGGCCCCGCCACCCCGTGGCCGTGGCGCAGCAGGCCCGCGTGGTGGGAGAGCTGGCTCCCGGGCGGTTCCGCCTGGGCGTGGGCCCCAGCCACAGGGCGACGATGGAGGGAATCTTTGGCGTGGAGTTCCAGGCCCCGCTGGCCCACCTGCGGGAGTACCTGCGCATCCTGAGGGCGCTGCTCCACCAGGGAGAGGTGGAGTTCGAAGGGCGCTTCTACCAGGCCCACGCCCGCACCGGAGTTCGAGCGGATGTGCCGGTCATGGCCTCGGCCCTGCGGCGCGGCTCCTTCGAGCTCTGCGGCGCCGAAGCCGATGGGGCCATCTCCTGGGTCTGCCCAGCCCCTTACCTTCACGATGTTGCCCTGCCAGCCTTGCAGGCAGGGGCCACGAGGGCAGGGCGGCCTGTGCCACCACTTTTCGCCCACGTCCCGGTGTGCCTGACCCGCAACCGGAACGAGGTGTACGCCGCCGTCCGCGAGCAGATGGGCGGCTACCCCGCGAACCCTTTCTACACCCAGATGTTCGCCGACGCCGGATTTCCCGAAGCCAAGGAGCTGAAGGGGTGGAGCGACGCCATGGTGGACGCCGTAGCGGTGTCGGGCACCGAAGCGGCCGTGGAAGATGGCCTCCGCAGGGTCCTGGCCCTGGGCGCTGAGGAGCTGCTGGTCTCCGTCCTCACCGTAGGGCCCGACTCTCGGGCCGCCTGGGACAGGACCGTCCGGTTCCTGGGGAAGGTGGCCCAGCGCTCCTAGCAGGCTGCGGAAAAAGGGGAGTCCAGAGGGCCGACTTATCGGCCCTTTGACGGGGGTCTGGGGGTGTCCCCCAGGTACACCTTCTTCCCCCTTCCTGGCCAGGAAGGGGGCGAGGGGGATGGTCGAAAGGGTTTTTCATTACCCTGTTAGGGGAGGCCCTGGCCAGGCGGCGAGCAGCTACAGGCGCAGTGGCTTGACGGGGGCGGTAATAGCCTCGGGGTGGTCGTTCCAGACAGGTGGCTGGACATCGATGTAGAGCTCCACCTCGTTGCCGTCCGGGTCCAGGACGTAGACGCTGTGGGTCACGGTGTGGTCCGCCATGCCCCCAATGGGCACCCCCGCCGCCCTGAGTTGTCCTATCGCCTCCCGGAGCTCCTCGTCGCTGTCGCCGATCTTGACGCCGAAGTGGTAGAGGCCCACGCGCCGCCCTGGGGGGATGGGCTTGGCGTCAGGGCCCACCTCCAGGAGCAGCAGCTCGTGGTGGGTTCGGCCGGAGGAGAACATGACGCCCTGGTGGCCGAAGCGGGCCACCTCTCGCCACCCCAGCAGCTCACCGTAGAAGCGGCGCGAGCGCTCCAGGTCCCGAACGTAGAGGACCACGTGGCCAAGCTCGTGGACCCGCATGACCCGCCTCCTCTAGCTGGTGGTGGTCAGGAAGGCCTCCTCCGCCCGATAGCCATCGAAGGGGGAATGCCTCAAGACATCGTGCAAAGGCAAGTGTAGCAGGGCGTCAAACAAGCGTCAATCTAGGGAGAGGCGCATTCGGGTTGCCATACGACCACCTTCGGGAGTTCGCGTTCCGCCATGATGCTCGGAGTCATCCAGAAAAGGAAGACTACAGCCCAAGCCGGAAAATGCCTACTCCAATCCCATAGAAACCCCATGCCAATTTACGTAAGGGCGGCAGCGTCATGGTGAACCTTCCCTCCTCCTTCATGGTGATGCTTCCTTTCACCTCTACACGTCTTCAGTTCCTAAATACAACTCCCCTTCCGGTAGTAGACCCGGGCACCAGCTACTGAATAGGCCAACGAGTCAGTCATCATCGCCAGGGTGAGCGTCGGGCTCCGCACCAAGAGCGGTGCCCCTGAGAAGTCGTGCTGCTCGGTATGGGCTGCGATGTAGGCAGGAATCTCGCCTTGCCAGACGTTGGGCTCGGCATGGTGATTCACAGCCATGTGGGTAAAGTCAATGATGTTCCCCATGCCCACCACCTCGCCGTTCAGCAAGCCGTAGGGTGATACCCTGACCCACTCGCTCTGGTAACTTGGATCGGTGGATAGCACTGCGCTCATCTGCGCCAGCATCGGGCGCTCTAGGCGAACTCGGAGCACCCACTGCACCGAGTAAACCCAAGCGACTTGATTGGGTGCGAGCTTGAGATCAATGATCTTGCGTTCCAGCTTGCCGGTGGTGGGGTCAACCCAGCCATCGTAACCTTTCACGGAGTCCTGAGCCCAGACAATGGGCACGCTGGTGTCCAGACGCGGGATGCAATCGTACTGCGCTTCGGCCTTATCGTTCATGCTTTCTGCCAGAGCCAACACCCCAACTACGCCAGCGAAAGCCAACACCACCAGAACAACTACCCGCCACACCACTGCCATCTGTAGAAGTTTCATCTCACCCTCACCCCTTTCTCGTTTCCCAACCTGCCTCCGAATCGCGCAACGTCCCTAATCATAGGCAGCCGCAGGCCCCCCCTCTCATCCTGCTAGGGGCTGCGGAGCCAGACGACGATGCGCTGCCCGTCCCGCAGGACAATGGAGCGGTAGTCCCCGCGGAAGGGCTCGCCGTTCACCGTGACGGAGACCGCGCGCTTGTCCTTGAAGGGCTCTCCCCAGACCTGGAAGAAGTCGCCCAGCAAGAAGTCCCGCCGCTCCGGGTATTCGATGTGAAGGTAACCCGCGGCGTCGTGGGTGTGGAGGGGTCGCATGCAGTTGGGCGAGATGCCTATCCCCCCTGGCGGAAGGGTGGCGACCCCATCCAC
>JACQOS010000053.1 GCA_016202425.1 Chloroflexota bacterium | reverse complement strand
GGACTGGACACCCCTTTTTCCGCAGCCTGCTAACGCCCCTGGAACTTCGGGGCGCGCTTTTCCAGAAAGGCCTGGATACCCTCCTGGGCATCCTTCGTCGCGCGGGCATCAAGGAACTCCCCCGTCTCCACCTCCAGCCCTTTCCGCAGGGGCCGCTCCAGGCTCTGCCGGACCGCCTCCTTGATCATTCCCAGCGTCAGCGGCGGCTTGCCCGCCAGAGAATCGGCCAGCCGCCGGGCCTCCGGGAGCACCTGGTCGTCCGGCACCAGCCGGTTGACCAGTCCCAGGGCCAGGGCCCGGTCCGCTGAGATGGGCTCGCCCGTCAACAGCATCTCCAGGGCGGCGGTGCGGCCGATGAGCCGCGGCAGGCGCTGGGTCCCCCCCCAACCAGGGACGAGGCCCAGGTTCACCTCGGGCTGGCCGAAGCGCGCCGACTGTCCCGCCACCCGAAGGTCGCACGCCATAGCCAGCTCACACCCGCCACCGACGCACGCTCCCCGAACCGCCGCGATCACCGGCTTGGGGAACGCCTCGATGTCGTTCCAGAGAGCCTGCCCGCGGGCGCTGAACTCCCGGGCGCCGGCCCGGTCCAGCTCCCGGAGCTCTCGGATATCGGCCCCCGCGCTGAAGATAGTGGGAAGCGCGGAGGCGATAATGACGACCCGCGTGGGCTCCCTGGCGCACCCCTCAAAGGCTTCCCGCAAAAGCCCCAGGAACGCGCTGCTCAGCGCGTTGGCGGGAGGCCGGTTCAGCGTCAGGACCGTCACCGTGTCGTAGGTGGACACCTCCAAGAGCGACGCCGCCTGCCCGTCACCGCCCTCCCTGGGGCCCCGGTCGGAGCCGCGCATCAGACCCGGCGCTCCCGGCCCACCCAGTAGGGCTCCCGGAGCTCCCTCTTGAGCACTTTGCCGTAGGCGTTCTTTGGGATGGCGGGCAGGAACTCCACCGACTTGGGTTTCTTGTAGCTGGCCAGGTGGTCCCGGCAGTAGTTGATCATCTCCTCAGCCGTGGCCTTGGCGCTGGGACGCAGCACCACCAGCGCCTTGATGGACTCCCCCCACAGCTCGTCGGGCACGCCGATGACCGCCACCTCAGCGACGGCCGGGTGCTTGGCGATCACCTCCTCCACCTCTCGGGGGTACACGTTGGCACCGCCGGTGATGATCATGTCCTTCTTCCTGTCGGTGATGAACAGATAGCCGTCGGCATCCAGGTAGCCCACGTCGCCGGTGTGCAGCCAGCCGCCGCGCAGGGTCTCGGCCGTGGCCTCCCGCTTGTTCCAGTACCCCTGCATCACCAGGTCGCCCCGGACGACGATCTCCCCCACCTCTCCGGCGGGCAGCTCGCGGTCCTGGTCATCGAAGATGCTCACCCGGACCCCCGTCACCTCCCGGCCCGCCGAGCCGAGCCTGCGCAGGCGGTCCTGGTCGTCGCCCACAATATGCTCCTCCTTGGGCAGCGTGGTGACCGTCATGGGGGACTCGCCCTGAGCGAAGATCTGGACGAAGATGTTGCCGAAGGCGCGGATGGCCTCCAGGATATGCGGCGTATACATCGGTGCGCCGCCGTAGATGATGGTGTGCAGGCTGGAGAGATCGTACTTGGTGCGCTCCGGGCTGGCCACCAGCAGGTTGATCATGGTGGGGGCCAGGAACATGGTGGTCACCCGATACCTCTCGATGGCCGCGAAGATACCGGGCGGGTCGAAGTGCTGCACCCACGGGAAGGCGTTTGTTGCCCCCCGGGCGACGTGGTGGAACAGGCACATCCCCGAGCCGTGGGTGATGGGCGCCGCATGGAGCAGGACGTCGTCCGGCTTCGCGGGGTTGATGTCCATCAGGAAATTGCTCGCCATGTTCAGGAGACTGCGGTGAGAGAGCATGGCCCCCTTGGGCTGCCCGGTCGTTCCCGACGTGTAGAAGACCCACGCGACGTCCTCCCGCTGGACCTCCCCGCCGGGCACCCGGGGCGACCCGCCGGCCACCAGCTCCTCGTAGGAGAGGTCCTCCGTAGCGCCATCCCCCACGCGGATGAACACCTCGGTGGACTTCAAGGAGCCACGGACCTGGTTCAGGTGGCTGTCGAACATGGCACCGTAGACCAGGGCCCGGCAGCCAGAGTCGTTGAGGATGTACAGGTGCTCGCTGGGGTGGAGGCGCACGTTCAAGGGCACCGCCGTGAGTCCGGCCTTCATGGGCGCCAGGATGGTCTCCAGGCCCTCAGGACAGTTCTGGAGCAGCATCCCTACCCGGTCCCCATGCCGCAGCCCGAGGTCCAGCAGCGCGTTGGCCAGGGCGTTCGTGCGCGCCTCCGCCTCCCGGAACATGACCCGCTTGTCGTCGGAAAGCCACGCCGTGTGTTCCGGGTAGCGCAGCGCCGCGCGGGTGAGGAGATGTCCAACGTTCATGGCTCCACCGCCCTGAGCGATAGCCAGACCGCCCCCCCCTCGCCCCGAGAAGGGCCCTGCACGTCTCAGCCGCCTGCCACACGGTCGTCGGGACTCAGGGGCGAAAAGACCAGCTTGCCGCCTGTCTGGCCGCTGGCGCCGATGATACCTGGCGTCCCTTCAGGGTGTCAAGCGCGGCGGCCTCGGCCCCAGGCTCACCGCAACAGAGGCACTACATCCCGCTGGAGGCGCTCCAGCTCCCGGACCGATGGCCAGCTCAGCCCCAGGATGAAGGTCTTCACCCCCGCGGCCACGAAGGGCAGAAGCTTCTGGGCGCAGGCCTCCGGAGGTCCGAAGGCGCAGCGGCCGTCCACGTCGTACTGCTCACCGTAGTATCCCTGGACGTAGGGGGCCAGGCGCCGTCTCGCCTTGGCCACGGTATCGTCCACGGCGACGTAGAGGAGCTTCCCGAGATCCAGCTTCCCCGGGTCCCTTCCCGCCTCCGTGGCCCAGTGCTGGACCTTGAGCCAGCCTTCCTTCACGTACTCCGGCATCGCCCCGGAACCCGCTATCCAGCCGTCGCCCAGGGTCGCGGCTCTCTTGAGGACCGGCTCCGCCGTACCTCCCACAAGGATGGGGATAGCGTCGGGCCTGGCGGGGCGCGGTGCCAGGCTCGGCCCCTGGAAGCTGAAATAACGGCCCTGAAAGGACACCTGCGGTCCGCTCCACATCTGGCGCAGCAGCGCCATGGTCTCCTCCAGCCGTCGCGCCCGCTGTCGGATGGGGATACCCAGCGCCTCGAACTCCTCCGGCCTGCCTCCCACAGAGACGCCCAGGACAAAGCGTCCGCCAGAGAGATAGTCCAGCGTTCCGGCCGCCTTGGCGATAAGCAGCGGGTGCCGCAGCGTCGCCAGCACCACCGCCGTCCCGAGCTTGATCCGCGAGGTCGCCCCCGCGGCCCACGCCAGGAAGGAAAACGGATGGAACGCCGCGGCCCGCTCGTGGATGACCCTCTCCACCGCCCACAGGGAGTGAAACCCCAGGACCTCTGCGGCGCGGAAGAAGTCGACGAACTCCCGCCTGTCGGGCGTTCTCCCCACGAAGTTGCTGGGCACGAGGAGACCAACGTTCACGGCAGAAGGCATATCTTCACCTCGGCGCGAATGCTTGCCTGGTCTGCCCGTGAGGGTACCACACCCGCCGCCGGCACTCAAACGCTGGGGCCCCGCTCCCCGGCAGTCCTGCGCCAGTGTCGCTCCTCCCGGGGCCACGGTATAATGGGCAGCCGCCTACTCGCGGCGTGCCCAGGGGAACGGCACCCCCAAGAGTCGGCTGGGTCTCCGAAGGAGAAGACGCATGTCCACAGCCACCAAGGTCCGCTGGGGAATGGCCATTCCGCAGGTGTTCGTCACGGGGACCGTGGACATGGCCCTGGTGCAGGACGTGGTGCGTCGGGCGGAGGCCCTGGGCTACGACAGCTTGTGGGTCCAGGACCGGCCCGTGAGCGATTACCCCATCATCGAGCCCATTACGCTGCTCTCCTACGCCGCTGCCCTGACCACCCGGCCGAGGCTGGGCGTGTCCGTCCTCCTCACGCCGTTGCGCGATCCGCCTTCCCTGGGCAAGGCGCTCGCCAGCCTGGACCAGATGAGTGGGGGAAGGCTCATCGTTGGCGTGGGGCTGGGCAACGTGGGCAAGAACTACCCGCAGCTTGGCGTCCCCACCAACCGCCGGGTCCGAAGGTTCCTGGACGGCCTGGAGGTGATGAAAGCTATCTGGACCCAGCCCTCAGTGACCCACCGGGGGGACTTCTGGAAACTGGAGGGGCTTCGCATGGA
This sequence comes from Chloroflexota bacterium, assembly GCA_016202425.1. Lineage (GTDB taxonomy): Bacteria > Chloroflexota > Dehalococcoidia > Lucifugimonadales > JACQOS01 > JACQOS01. Next base: position 1,558 of record JACQOS010000053.1, on the reverse strand, counting down.
GCCCAGGCCCGTGCAGAGGCCGCACCCCCCCATCTGGTTCGGAGGGCACCACCCCGATGCCCTCCGACGCGCCGTCCACCACGCCGATGGATGGATGGGAGCGGGCAACTCCTCGACCCAGGAGTTCCAGCAGCATGTCCAGCTCCTCCGACAATACCTGGAGGAGACGCGCCGCGACCCCGGCACGTTCGCCATCGCCAAACGGGTATACCTTGCCGTCGACCGCAACGAGGCGCGGGCACGCCGACGCCTGGAAGAGTGGTTCGGCACCTGGTACGGGAACGCGGCCCAGGCCCCGGCGGTAGGCGTGCTGGGCAGTGCCCAGGCCTGCGTGGACCAACTGGCCAGAGTCGTCGCCCTGGGAGCACAGGTCATTGCCCTGAACCCGGTGTTCGACCAGCGGGAGCAACTGGAGCTGCTGGCCCGAGAGGTTCTTCCTCACCTGTAAACGGCGCCCACCCGCCGTCAGGGGCGATGGGACGGGGTGCCGCCCAGCGCGTAGCCCATCAACTTGTAGGCCAGCTTCGCGGCCACCGACGCGCACGCCGGAGGGCCGGCTGCGGGGCACAGCTCCACCACGTCGAAGCCCACGATGGTCCGCTGCTCCGCCACGCGCCGCAGCAGCCGGAGGAGCTCGGTCCACCCGAGCCCGCCAGGCTCCGGCGTGCCTACCGCCGGCATCAGGGCCGGGTCCAACACATCCAGGTCGAGGCTGACATACGTGTGCCTGGAGGAGAGGCCCAAGAGCACCTCCTCCGGGTCCGCCTGGGGAGAGAAAAGGGGCAGGGCCGAGGCGCTGACGAACTCCGCCTCCTCGGCACTCAAGGAGCGAACGCCCACCAGCACCACCCGGCATCGCTCCAACAGGCGCCTGGCCACCGAGGCGTGGCCCCACCGGGTGCCCAGGTACTCATCCCGCAGGTCCCCATGGGCATCCAGGTACAGGACCGACAGGTCCGGGTAGCGCTCGGCCATGGCCTCCACAGCCCCCAGGCTGACCGAGTGGTCGCCTCCCAGAACGGCAACCAGCTTGCCGTCGGCCGCCCACGGCCCCACCACGTCTCTCACCCGGGCCACCATGCCTTCGGGACTGCCCAGGTAGGGCTCCACGGGCGGGGCCGTGTAGATCCCCGCCGAAGAGGGCTCCCAGCCCAGCTCCAGGTCGTAGTCCTCCAGTTCGCGGGACGCGGCGATGATGGCCTCGGGCCCTTCCCGGGCACCCGCCCGGGCCGAGGCCGTCGCATCGTACGGCACGGGCAGGACCACCACACGAGACCGCTCATAGCTGTGGACTTCGGGCGGCAGACCGAGGAACGTGAACGGCAGCCCGGGCAGGTGGCCGCCGACGGCGGAGACGGGCATTCCGGGGCTCCTACTGTCCCGTCCTTGAAAAACGGCCCCAAATTGTCATTGCGAGGAGCCGCAGGCGACGAAGCAAACTGGAGGAGGGGTGGCCCCCCGCAGCCAGATTGCCACGGCCCTCCGGAGCCTGTGGTGAGGACTTCGAACCATCGGGCCTCGCAATGACATTGACGGCGAACTTCAGGGACATCACGCT
>JACQOS010000052.1 GCA_016202425.1 Chloroflexota bacterium | reverse complement strand
TGCTCCAGGATGGCAGGGCCCCGGAAGAGCGGCCCGGAAAGGTCCGCTCGCCAACCCGGGAGTCCGGCCTGCCAGATTAGCAGGCTATTCGGGAAACCCTCACCCCCTGTACCCCCATGCACCAGCGTTGCAGCGTACCTGCGACAGGCGACGGTGGCAAGTCGCGGGTCTGGGCAGCGCCCAGTGGGGGACACCCCCAGACCCCCGCCATCCCGACCAGTCGGGATGGACTCCCCCGAGACGAATTTCCGAACCACTTTTGGGCCTAGTCACGGGACTTTCTTGACCAGCTCCGCCTCGATGGTGATCTTGGCGGTATCGCCGACCAGGAGCTTGCCGGCCTCCAGCACCATGTTCCAGGTGAGGTCAAAGTCCTTGCGGTTCACCGTGGTCTCGGCGGTGAAGCCGGCGTGCTGGTTGCCCATGGGGTCCTTCACGATGCCGGCGTAGACGCCCTCCACGGCGACCTCTCGGGTAACGCCGCGGATGGTCAGGTCACCGACCATGCGGTAGCGGCCGTCGCCGCGAGGCTCGACCCTCCGGCTCTTGAAGGTGAGCGCGGAATAGCGGGCGACGTCCAGGAAGTCGGGCGAGCGGAGGTGGGCATCCCGCTGGGGCTCCTTGGTATCGATGCTGGAAGCGTCGATGCGGACTTCGACCCTCGACCGCTCGGGGTGGACCTCGTTGAAGTCGGCGTCTACATCGAACTTCGTGAAGCGTCCCCGGACCGTCGAGATCATCATGTGCCGGACAGCAAACTCGATGCTGGTGTGGGCGGGGTCCATGACCCAGGTCGCCGGTTGCTTCGGTTGTGCCTGCGTGCTCATGGATAAAGCTCCTTGCTGGGGAAGTTGGGGGAGATGAGTCAGAGGCCCCCTGTGCCTCCTGGGCTGCTGCCCTCGGCCTCAGCACCATTCACCGCATAGTGCGCTCCTTCCGAATGGGTGGCTGGGGGAAGAAACTCCTGCCAGCGCCACTCTTCAATCTTTCCGCAATTGCACAACTGTCGAACTAAAGCCCAAAAAGAGAGAGCCTTATGACGCGACCTTGGCAAGTGGGGCCAGCAGGCTGGGGGCGAACCGCTCCAGTTGCTCCCGATGAAGAAGGAAGAAGTGGAAAGGCCCCTCCCGCCGCAGGGCAAGAAGCCCGCACTCTTGGAGGATGCGCAGGTGATGGGAGAGGGCCGGCGCGGTCAGTCCCAGGGCCGTTCGCAGCTCTTCACACCCCAACTCTCCCTGCTGGACCAGCATCCGCACAATGGTGAAGCGGTTAGAGTCGCCGAGGGCCTTGTAGACCTTCACGGCCGCCAGGTCTTCGGGGGTAGGTTGGGCTCTTGTGGGGGACATTTCCATATTTCCAAGATTTTGGAAATATGGTACGCCTTCGCCCGTCGGCTGTCAAGGGCCCCGTCGCCTGTGCCAGGGGCCGCTGGTGCAAGGCGCTGCCCGCCGCTATCCTCCTTCCCTCAGGAGGTGCCTCGTGGCCCTAGAGGGCGCGCAACTTCCCTCCGACCGCTTCCGGGTAAGCATCTTCACCGGCGCCAGCCCGGGGGAGGTGGCCAGCAACGTCAACAACTTCCTCCAGACCGGCGCCAAGAAGTCCCTGGTCGGCCTGTACCTCACCCACAGCAGCTCCGCCCCGGTGGTCATGGTGCTCTACGTGCCCCTGGAGTGAATCGGCTGGCTACTGCATGGGCGAGTAGCGGGTGGGCCTCAGCAGGACGCTGCGGATGCGGGCGTAGATGGGGCCATCGCGCATCTTCTCTGCGAAGGCGCTGGCCTGCTCCTCGTCGGCCCTGAAAGCGGCCCAGGTCACCGCTCGCCTTCGGGCAAGGGAACGCCGCGGAAGACCGCCTGACTCCCCGGGCGGATGCCCGCCGCTGCCGCCCTTCCGGCCGCAATCTCCAGCACGTACCTGACGGGACGTGGCGGGAAGTACAGGGGCGCCGAAGCATCGGGCGCTACCGGAGGAACGTCGGGCGTCACTCCCACCACGACTCCCCGTGCGTCCAGCCAGACCATGTCCAGCGAGATGAGCATCCCGCGCATCCAGAACCCTGGGGTGCCGTCCGCCTCGAACAGGAAGAGCATGCCCTGCCCGGACTCCAGGCGCTCCCTTCCCGCGAGACCGCGGGCCCGCTCCTGGGGCGTGATGGCCAGCTCGACGGCGAAGGGCACTCCTTCCAGGACCACCACGGGCTGTTGGGGCGATGGCGTCGGTGCTGGCGAAGGGGGCGCGGGGGAGGCCGTCGGGGTGCGTGAAGGGAAACGAGGGGTGGAGGCGTCGCCCGAGCGGCAGGCCAGGGCGCCAAGGAGCAGCAAGAGGCCCACCCATCTCAGCCCTGGCGGCACCACCTGGGACTACTCCTTGGGCGGAGGGGCCTCCGGCCAGAGCGCTGCCTGGGCACCCTCCCCCTGTGTGGTGTACGGGATACCCAGGTGCTGGTAGGCGAGCCGCGTGGCGACGCGGCCTCGGGGCGTGCGGGCCAGGAACCCTAGTTGCATCAGGTAGGGTTCGTAGACGTCCATGATGGTGTCCGACTCCTCGCTGATGGAAGCCGCGATGGTCTCCAGCCCCACGGGGCCGCCATCGAACTTCTCCACGAGGGTCCGCAGCACCCGGTGGTCCACCTCGTCCAGCCCCAGGGAGTCGATCTCCAGCCGGGCCAGGGCCTCCCGCGCCACCTCCGCTGTGACGACCCCGTCGGCCATGACCTGGGCGTAGTCCCTGACCCGCTTCAGGAGCCGGTTGGCCACCCTGGGCGTGCCTCGGGCACGGCGGGCGATCTCCTCGATGCCACCTTCCTGGACGCCGACCCCCAGGATGCTGGCCGAGCGGCGGAGCAGCGTCTGGATATCCTCCCCCTGGTAGTAGTCGAGCCTGTGGACCAGGCCGAACCGGTTGCGCAAGGGGGCGCTGACCATGGCGAACCGGGTCGTAGCGCCGATGAGGGTGAAAGGCGGGACCTTCAGGTTGATGCTCCTTGCCCCCATGCCTTTGCCCACCACCCAGGAGAGGAAGAACTCCTCCATGGCCGGGTACAGCACCTCTTCCACCACATGGCTCAGCCTGTGGATCTCGTCAATGAAGAGGACATCGTGAGGTTGGAGGTTGGTGATGATGGCTGCCATGTCCCCCGGCCGTTCGATGGCCGGGCCGGAGGTGACCCGAAGGGCGACGCCCATCTCGGCGGCGATGATGCGGGCCAGCGTGGTCTTGCCCAGCCCGGGCGGGCCGTAGAGAAGGACATGGTCCAGGGACTCGCCCCGCTGGTGGGCGGCCTCAATGGCGATGCGCAGGTTCTCTTTCACCTTGTCCTGGCCCACGTACTCCGCCAGCCGCCGCGGGCGCAGGCTCACGTCCAGGGAGGCGTCCTCCTCCCGTAAGCTGCCGGACACCAACCGCTCACCCATGCCGACCCCTTGCCATGAGGCTATTCGGGGAACCCTCACCCCCTGTACCCCCTCTCCCTTGCCAAGGGAGAGGGGGAGCAGGGCTCGCCCTGCACCCCCATGCACCAGCGTTGCAGCGTACCTGCGACAGGCGACGGTAGCGAGTCGTGGGTCTGGGCAGTGCCCAGTGG
>JACQOS010000047.1 GCA_016202425.1 Chloroflexota bacterium | reverse complement strand
CCACTGGGCACTGCCCAGACCCACGACTCGCTACCGTCGCCTGTCGCAGGTACGCTGCGACGCTGGTGCATGGGGGTGCAGGGCGAGCCCTGCACCCTTTCCTGGCTAGGAAGGGGGACAGGGGGATGGTCGTCCCGACCAGTCGGGATTCAACACCCTGCTAGGGCCAGGATGGCCGCGCCCGAGCAAGGGGCCGCCTCCCTCAACTAGCGGTCCAGGGCCACGGTCCTCAGGGGCTCCCGGATGTCCTGCGCGCGTTCCAGGTCCCACCAGGCCGCCAGGGCCTGCCGAGCCTGGGCCTCCGGCAGGCTCCGCCGGGCGCAGCCCAGGAACTTGTCCTTCAACTCCTCTTCGCCGAGAGGGTCCAGGGGTGTTCCATGCATCTGGTGGCGGCTGGTGGAGCGCTCCAGGGCGCGGCCATCCTGAAGGACTAGGCGCACGGGGTTGGCGGCGTAGTCCCCCGGGTCCCAGTGGGGCAGGACGTGCACCGTGATCTTGTCCAGGGCCTCCTGGACCTCGGGGCGCAGGGCAGCGCCGTCCTCAAAGCTCTCGATGCCCAGGCCTCCGTCCAGCAGCGCCGCCGCCAGGGAGTACTGGATGCTGAACTTGCCCTGGAATCCATACTCAGGCTTCGGGTAGAGGAGCACGTAGCTGAGGGCTGGCAGGAGGCTCACGTGGACCTCCTTCACGTCCTCGTAACGAAGGCCGTGCTCGGCCATGAGGGACAGCAGGGAGTCCACGGCGCTGTGGCTGGCCCCGCAACACGGGTATTTCTTGATAACGATGGTATGTTCGCTGTGCCAGGTCTTGCCCAGGCCCCGGACCATCTGCTCTGGATGGTACTTGTCCTCTCCCAAGTAGGCATGCGCCCACCCCACTTTACTTTCGATGAAAGCGTCCGTGGCCTTCCAGCCTTGCCGGGCCAGGCTGGCGGCCAGGACGCCGTTGCGGCAGGCCATGCCCGCGTGCAGGGACTTGGCGTGCGTGCCAAAGTTTTGCAGGATGCCGCTGGGCATGGAGGCCGCGAGCCCCAGGGCCATGAGGGTCTGCTGGGTGTCCAGTTCCAGGAGCCGGCAGGCCACCGCCGTGGCGCCGAGGGCCCCGAAGACCGCCGTCGCGTGGAATCCGGACTCTGCCTGGGGAGAACGAGAGCCGAAGGACAGGTGGGCGGCCACCTCGAAACCGATGAGATAGGCGGTGAGAACCTCCTTCCCGCCGACCCCAAGCTCCTCGCCCAGGGCCAGGGCCGCGGGCAAGAGACTGACGGAGGGGTGCCACGGGTACCCATGGGCCCCCATGTCGTCGTAGTCCAGGACGTGGCCCAGGGTGCCGTTGGCCAGGGCCGCCAAGTGGGGCGAGGCCCGCACAGGGGTGCCGATGACCGTGCAGACAGGCTTGCTCTCCTGCTCCGCCACGAAACGGGCGATCATTTGTCCAGGAGCCTGAGCGGCCCCGGCAAGCGTCACGCCGATACAGTCGAAGCAGCCCTGGCGGGCAGCCTGGTACGATGCCCGGGGAATGGCCTCGGGGCTCGTCTCAGCAACGAAACGCGCGAGGGACTCCTCCACGGCTCCCATGGCTCCGTCTCCTCTCAGAGGGCGGGTGGGAACCCGGTGGCAAGGGGCCCTTCGGCCCGCTCACCCAGGCCCCGGCACGGTTATTAGGACTGGTGGCGCCGCATCTCGACGTAGGTGTCGGCCAGCAGGAGCAATGCCAGCACGGCCAGCAGTGTGCCGCCGGTGAACCAGCCGGTCACACCCAGCCGCCACTCCCGCTCGATCAGCCCGACGAACAGGCCGATGACGCCGCAGAGGATGGCAACTGCCCCGAAGAGCCTGGCTATGCGCACCCTGGTGTCTGTGGCCCTGGTGTCCGTGGACTTCATGGCCCACCTCCTAGCCTGGATTGTGTGTTGGCCCGCGCCACAGGCTCACCGCCAGCCCGATTATACGCGTTCCCTTGACCCTTCGCCCGACTTCGGCTCAACGCGGCGGGGCTTTCTCACCGTCTCCCCATCCACGAAGCGGGGAACCCCGTGACCACCCCGGCCGCTTGCGGTCGCCGGCCTGTAGCCAGCCCCCGTCAGTGCTGCTTCCACCTGGGAGGCATGAGCGGGGTCCCTGGTCTCCCCCGTGACCTGGACCAGTACCTGGCCCACGGGCAAGGGAGCTCCCTGGCGCTGGTGGACCACCTCCAGGACGTTCACCCCCACGTCCGCGAGGACTGCCAAGAGACGGCTCAGGCGGCCGGGCCGGTCCAGCAGCACGAATTCCCAGGAGAGGTACCGGCCCGCCTCGGCAAGGCCGTGCTCCAGGATGCGCTCCACCAGGTTGAGGTCCACGTTTCCTCCCGAGAGGACCACCACGGTGGTGCCGGGGCGGGGGACTTTCCCTTCCAGCAGCGCTGCCAGCCCCACTGCCCCTGCCCCTTCCACCAGGAGCTTGCCCCGCTCCAGTAGCAACACCTGGGCGTGGGCGATGGCCTCCTCGCTCACCGCAACCATGTCATCCACGCAGCGGCTCATGATCTCGAAGGGCAGCTTTCCCGGCTGGGCCAACGCGATGCCGTCGGCAAGCGTCGCCTCCTCCGGGGCACGGAGGCGCCGCCCCGCCTGGAACGAGCGCACGGCGGCGGGGGCGGCCTCTGCCTGGACCCCCACCACGCGGGTCCTGGGCGATCTCTCCTTTACGACCAGGGCCACACCGGCGATGAGGCCGCCTCCGCCTACGGGCACCAGCACGGTATCGGGGTTGCCCGCGTCCTCGAGGACCTCCAGGCCAAGAGTCCCCTGGCCAGCGATGACCCGGGGGTCATCAAAGGCGTGGATGAAGGCAAGCCTCTGGTCCCGCCCAAGCTGCTGCGCATGGCGGAGGGCGTCCTCAAAGGTATCCCCGTGAAGCAGGACCCGGGCGCCGTAGCCTCGGGTAGCCTGCACCTTGGCCAGGGACGCCGCCTCGGGCATGACCACCGTGCAAGGGAGGCCCAGCTCCCGGGCCGCCAGGGCAACCCCCTGCGCATGGTTCCCCGCGCTGGCGGCAATGACCCCCCGGGTGCGTTCCTCCGAGGTGAGGGATGCGAGCTTGTTCATGGCGCCCCTGACCTTGAAGGAGCCTGTCCTTTGCAGGTTCTCCGCTTTCATCAGCACCGTGGCCCCTGTGAGGTCCGAGAGCTGACGCGAGGAGAGCAGCGGGGTGTGGTGGGCGATGCGGCTCACCACCGCCCTGGCCTCGTCAATGTCCCCTACGGTGGGCACACGGGAAGCGGCCCTGGCGAGCTCCATGACGAGCGCATTATACAACGCCCTCGGGAGGAGCCGTCGATTCCAGCATGGAGCGGGCCTTGGGGCGAGTTGACACCCCTAGGTACCGATGATATAGTGCCCCGCGAACCATCCCTAGCTAGCGCACCGGGGGAATCTCATGCCGCTCCACGTCATTGCGACAGCCAAACAGGTGATGGACCCCGAGTCACCCCCCTCCGCCTACCGGGTAGACCGGGAGGCCAAACGTGTGGTCCCTCATCCTGCCACGAAGATCCCGCCGGTGATCAACGGGTTCGACGAGAACGGCATCGAAGCCGCCCTGCGCATCAAGGATGCCGTCAAGGACGCGAAAGTTACCATCCTTGCGGCGGGCCCCTCCTTCAGCATGGATGTCATGAAGAAGGCGCTGGCCATGGGCGCCGACGAGATGGTGCTGGTACAGGACCCGGCCCTGGACAACGTCGCTGACAGCACGGTGACGGCGAAGGTGCTGGCAGCCGCCGTCCGGAAGATCGGGCCCTTCGACCTCATCATCTCCGGGCGCCAGGCGTCGGACTGGGACAACGCCCAGGTCCCCCTGGGCCTGGCGGAGCTCCTGGGTGTGGCCTGCGTGCCCGTGACCCGCAAGGTGGAGGTCAAGGACCGGGAAGTGGTATGCGAGCGCATCCTCGCCGATGGCTACGAAGTGGTGTCGGCGGCGCTGCCGGCCGTGGTGACCGTGAGCAATGAGCTGGGGCAACCCAGGTACCCCACCCTCAGGAACATCATGGCGGCGGCCCGGAAGCAGCCCACCATCTGGAAGCTGGCAGACCTGGGCCTGGCACCAGCCGACCTGGCTCCCAGGCTCCTGGTGATGGACCTGTACATCCCGGAGAAGACGTCCCAGTGTGAACTCATCAAGGGGGAAAACGAGGAGGACTCCGGACGGTTGCTGGCCTTGAAGCTAAGAGAAGCGAAATTCATCTGAAGGTACGGGGAGGCCCATGACAAGCCCGCGAGGTGTGCTCATAGTTGGAGAACATACCAACGGCCAGTTGGGCGCGCCAACGCTGGAGCTGCTGGCCCATGGCCGGGCCCTTGCCACCGCCTTGGGAGAGGAGCTGGCCATCGCTCTCCTGGGGGAGAGCCTGGGCGGTCTGCCCCAGGAGGCCATAGCATATGGGGCAGACAAGGTGTACGCCGTGACGGACCCGCTGCTGAAAGAGGCGCATCTGGATGCCTACCTGGGGACCCTGGTCAAGGCGTGCGAGGCCCATGCGCCCCGCATCGTCCTGCTGGCGAGGACGGAGCTGGGGCGCGACCTGGGGCCAAGGCTGGCCTTGCGTCTGAACACCGCCCTGGCCCAGGACTGCCTGGAGGTGCGACTCGATAGCGACAAGCGTCTGGTAGCCGTCCGGCCGGTGTACGGGGGCAACTGCACGGCCGTGGTGACGGTAGCGAGCTTGCCCATGATGGCTGCGATCCGGCCGAAAACAGCGGAGCCGCTGCCCCGGAACCCGTCCCGGCGCGGCCAGGTCATTCAGGAGGCGGCGGGCCTGGCCCCCAGCGTCATCAGGACCCGGGTGTTGCAGCGGGTGCAGGAGGCCCAGGAGGGGCTGCGGCTGGAGACGGCGCGCGTGGTAGTCGCCGGGGGCCGCGGGCTGGGTGGGGCGGAGCCCTTCCACAAGGAGCTCCAGGAGTTGGCCAGCGTGCTAGGGGCCGCCGTAGGGGCCACCCGGGCGGTGGTGGATATTGGCTGGGTCCCATACTCGTACCAGATCGGCCTCACGGGCAAGAGCATCTCGCCGGACCTCTACGTCACGGTGGGGATCTCGGGTGCCAGCCAGCACATGGCGGGTTGCAGCGGGGCCAAGGTGATCGTCGCCATCAACAAGGACTCCGAGGCAGCCATCTTCAAGGCGGCCCGCTACGGGGTTGCCGGCGACTGGAAAAAGGTGCTTCCGGCCTTCACGAAGCAGCTCCGAGAGCTGCTCTAGGAGGCGACGCGTTGTGGGCTTGGCGGCGCGCGGGCACCGGGGGGGCCTCAGCCTGGCGTCCGCTTTGCCTGCTCGACGATGCGCGGGACTAGGTGCGGCGGGACCTCCTCGTAGCGGGCGAACGACATCTGGAAGCTCCCCCGACCCTGCGT
>JACQOS010000046.1 GCA_016202425.1 Chloroflexota bacterium | reverse complement strand
GTCCCCCACTGGGCACTGCCCAGACCCACGACTCGCTACCGTCGCCAGTCGCAGGTACGCTGCAACGCTGGTACATGGGGGTGCCGGGGGAGCAGGGGGTGAGGGTTTTGAAATGAACTCATTGCATCGGGCGGGACCATCGGATACAATGGCCCCCTGCGCGCGACACCCAGTCCCTCCGGGAGGCACTCGCTCCTTGCTCACCACCGTCGTTGGCAACTACCCGAGAATCGGCCCCGACACCAGGGCACCCAACCTGCGAACGGCCATCCACCAGTACGAACGGCGCCGCATTACCCAGGAGGAGCTGCGCCAGGTGGAGGACGAGGTCACCAGGGAGGTGATCCAGGAGCAGGTCGAAGCAGGCATTGACCTGGTGACCGATGGCCAGGTCCGGTGGGAGGACAGCCAGACGTATTTCGCCCGGCGGATCCGGGGGATGGAGCTGGACGGGCTCTCCCGGTACTTCGATACCAACACCTACTACCGGCGGCCAGTAGCCAAGGGGAAGGTAGAGTGGCAGGGCCCCATCAGCGTGGAGGACTTCCGCTTCGCCCAGTCCCACAGCCCCCGCCCGGTCAAGCCGGTGGTCACTGGCCCGTACACCCTGGCGCGCCTCTCGCAGCTCGATAGCTCCACCGACCTGGCCAGCCTGGTGCTGGACCTGGCGGCCATTCTCAACCTGGAGGCGCAGGCGCTGGAGCAGGCAGGGGCGACCATCATCCAGTTTGACGAGCCTGCCATCCTGAAGCACCAGGAGGACTTCCCCCTCTTCCGCAAGGCGGCAAAGGTGCTCACCCGGGGCCTGCGGGCGAAGACCGAGCTCCGCACGTATTTCCGAGACGCCTCGGGGCTGGCGCCGGACCTGTTCCGGCTCCCGTTCCAGGTCTTCGGCCTGGACTTCGCCTGGGGCCCCCGCAACTACGTGCTGCTCCAAGGTTTCCCTGGAGACAAGGAGCTCGTCATGGGGATCATGGACGCCCGCAACACCCGCCTAGAGACCGTGGAGGAGCTGGTGGAGGCGGTGCGCCGGGGGGCCTCCCACGTCGCCCTGGACCGCCTGTCCGTGAGCCCCAGTTGCGGCCTAGAGTTCCTTCCCAGGGAGAACGCCCGGCAGAAGCTGGTGAGGCTGGTGGAAGGCGCGCGCAAGGCGGCGGAGGTACTGGCCTAGCAGGTTGGTGAAAAAGGAGGAGTCCAGAGTCCCGAGAGTCGGGACGGAGCCTGCCCTGAGCGAAGTCGAAGGGGCGGGGGTCTGGGGGTGTCCCCCAAATATAATTCTTACCCCCTTGCTGGCCAGTTAGGGTGACAGGAGGATGGTCGATAGGGTTTTTCAACACTTTGCTAAGCCCATGAAGAACGCGTTGTTGACCACAGCGGTCGGAAGTTACCCCAAGCCGGACTACCTGGTCCAGGCCCGGGCCAAGGCGGCCCGGGGGGAGCTGGGACAGGAAGAGCTGCACCGGCTGGAGCGCAAGGCCACCGAGCACTGGATCCGCCTTCAGGAGGAGCTGGGGCTGGACGTCCTGGTCCATGGCGAGATGGAACGGGGCGACATGGTGGCCCACTTCGCGGAGCTCATGGGCAGCATGAAGATGGGGGGCCTGGTCCGCTCCTACGGCAACCGCTACTACCACAAGCCCATCATCGTGGACAGGCTAGCCTGGCCTGGACCCATGACGGTGGACATGTGGCGTTTCGCCCAGGGCCTCACGGACCGGCCCGTGAAGGGCATGCTCACCGGCCCCTACACCATGGTCGAGTGGTCCTTCGACGAGCACTACCCCTCCCGGCGCGACGCCGTCCTGGACATGGCCCGAGTCATCCGCCGGGAGGTGGAAGCCCTGGTGCAGGCGGGCGCCAGGTACATCCAGATCGATGAGCCCGCCATCCACACCCGGCCGGAGGAGGACTTTGACCTGGCGGTGGAGGCGATGCGCGTGGTGGTGGAGGGGATCGACTGCGAGTTCCACACCCACATCTGCTATGGGGAGGTGGAGCTCATCTACCCCGCCATGCTCCGGCTCCCCGTGAAGCAGATCCACCTGGCTTTCAAGAACACGAACTTCCAGTACCTCCGCCTGCTAGAGCAGCACCCCTTTGACGACGAGAAGGACCTGGGGGTCGGCGTGGTGGATGTGCACACCCGGTTCGTGGAGTCCGTGGAGGACATCAAGGAAGGAATCCGGCGCACCCTCCAGGTGACGCCCTGGGAACGCGTCTGGGTCCTGCCCGACTGTGGCCTCAAGACCCGGAGGGAAGAGGAGGCGGTGTCCAAGCTCCGCAACATGGTCGAGGCGGTGCGCCAGGTCAGGCGCGAGATGGGCATCGCGTAGCGCCGTCCCCCCGGCGGCGCAAAGCCCGCAGCCGCCGCTGCCCCTGTCTCCCCACTGACTCCGGTAGGTCTACCGCAACCCTTTGGTGGCCCCTTGCGCCGAGAGTACCGCCTTGCTGGGAGCTTGCCTTGACATCTCGTGCCAATTGTGATATATCGCTGAAAACGCGCACAAAGGGGGATGCATCCTGTCATGAAGCGGGTAGTCATCGAGCCGAACGAGCCGTTCAACGGGTTGCCTTTCCTGGTGGCCAGAGAGAAGGGCTTCTTCGCCCAGGAGGGGATCGAGATCGAGGTGGCGCAGGGCCACCACGCCCGCACGGGGGCGCGCACGGACATCCAGGACTGGAACCAGGTGGCCTCCAACCGGGGCCACGCCTACCACCTGGACCAGGGCCAGGCCGACCTCTACTGGGGTTGCGAGTGGGGCAACTACCGCCGCGCTCAGGACACCACCTGCGGCGGCAGGCAGATCGGCCGGCGGGCCATCATCACCTGCGGCGCGGTCATCGTCCCGCCCTGGTCCGACGTCTACACCCCGCAGCAACTGGCCAACAGGCTCATCGGCGTCCCCTTCCACGCAGGGACCCACTACCTGACCCTCCAGATGCTCGAAGGGTTCCTGCCCCGGGAGCTCATCAAGGTTTGCGACATCAACGGCGACGCGGGCATGCGCTACCGCTCCCTCCTGCAAGGCGACGTGGAGGCCTGCAGCGTCGTGGAGCCCTTCATCGCGGTGGCGGAAAAGCACGGATGCCGGGTGATCTGCCAGTCCTTCTACCACGGCACCGACGTGGCCACCGAGGCCGTGGACGCCGAGACCTACGCCGCCATCAACCGGGCCGTGTCCAGGGCCGTGAAGCTGCTCAACGCTGACAAGCGGTGGGCCGCCCAGCTCTTCATCGACTTCCACAACGACGACCCGCTCGTGGCGGCGCTGACGCCCGATGACTTCAACCTGAGCCGCCTGGTCTTCGTGGACCCAGCTCCAATCCCCGGGGAGGAACTCCAGCGCACCTACGATTGGATGGTAAGCTGGAACCTGATCAACCCCGGGCAGTCGTTCCAGGACCTGGTCCACACGGACACCATGCGTGGTGCCTTCCCGGTACCCGTGTCTCCCGACAACTAGGAGGGTGCTGAATCCCGACTGGTCGGGACGACCATCCCCCTCGCCCCCTTTCCTTCGCCTGGCTCAGGACAGGCT
>JACQOS010000045.1 GCA_016202425.1 Chloroflexota bacterium | reverse complement strand
TCTGGGGGAGTCCAGAGGGGGTTTGCCCCCCTCTGGCAGGGGCCTGGGGGTGTCCCCCAGATTTGTTATCTGCCCCCTCTCCCGCCTGAGACGGGAGAGGGGGCCAGGGGGTGAGGGTTTTGAGATGAGTTCTAGGCAGGTCAGCCAAGGCAGAAGCTCTGCACGGCCCGGTTGAAGCCCGTGGCCTGGTCCCGGAAGGAGTAGTGCCCCGCGCCGTTGAGCACGTGGAGCTCCGCCTGGGGCGTCTTGGCGGCGATGTGCTCAAAGAGGTGGAGCCCCAGGGGAAAGGGCGCCGACCGGTCGTTGAGCCCCCAGATGACCAGGGTGGGCACAGGGATGCCCCCCTCTTCGATCCTGTGAAGGGCCTCCTGGCGCTTGCGGTTCAGGCTGGGGAACCAGACGGTGTTGATAACGGCTTCCATGCGCTCCTTGGCCTGCTGGAAGGTGGGCAAGCGGGCGCACTCCAGCATGCGGTTGAGAAAATCGTCCGTGACCTGCTCCTTGTGGTAGGCCTGGGCATCGGGCTCAATGCGCACGGTGTCCAGGCTGGCCGGCCCCTTCGGTTGTGGGAGAGCGTCGTAGAAACGGGGGCTGGGGAAGATGGGGCTCTCCGGGGCGAGCGTGCCGCTGTCCACGATGACCACCTTCTTGACCAGGGCGGGGTATTCCATGGCCAGCCAGGTGACCAGCAGCCCGCCGCGCGAATGGCCCGCCAGGTGGGCCTGAGAAATGCCCAGGGCCCGGAGCAGGGCCGCGCTGTGTTGCACCAGGGCCTCGAAGTTGTAGTCCGCGTCGCGTTTCGGGTTGCCCGTGTGGCCCTGGGCAAGCTTGTCCACGGCGTAAACGTGGAAGTGCTTGGCCAGGCCGGGAAGGTTCAGGCTCCAGCTATCCAGAGAGTAGAGGGAAGCGAACTGCCCGCCGCTGAACAGCACCAGGGGCTCGCCTGCGCCGTCCTCGTAGTAGCGAGTCCGGATACCGTCCACGTCGACGAACCGGAGCTTGCGCCTGTCGAGGCGGTCCACGATGGGGGAAGCGACTTCAACCATGGGCACCTCTCCTTCCGTTGGTGTGCCACCGGGCCCCAAAGAGGGCTGCCGAAGTGGGCAAGCCTCCCCGGGGCTCCGGGCCGCCCGGTGCACCAGAAGGGCTTGCCTTGGCACCCGATGACCGGTGAGATGATACCACGCCGCCGTCGCCCGTTCATGGTATTTTCATGCTCCTCGCCCCGGGCTTTGGGAACTGGCCCCCGCCGGCACGGCGAACGACGGCGCCCTGGCCTTACGCCTCAAGGCCTTGGAGGTCAGGGGCCAGCCCAAGTGCCTCCGTGGGCGCGCCCGCTGGACATCGCCAGGAAATCTGATTATGGTGAGTCCACATAGCCCAGAGAGACCCCCATGCGAATGAGAAACCGATGTCGTCAAACATCTTCATTTCGAGCATGCCCCCTTGAGCGGAACTGGACGCAATGGTAGAGTAGCCTATAAGGTTCGAGTCCAGTTTGGCCCACCACGAAAATTCGAACTCACTGAGGAACGCATCTCGTGCGCGATTGCAACTGAACAATGCCAGCCAACTGATAGAGAGTGACATTATGCCAATTTACCGTGAATTAGCAGGAGGACGGAACTTTCGTTGTGCTGAATGTGGCCGGCGCAAGCACGTCAAGTATGTACCAAGCAGCAACCTATGCAGGGATTGTGCGGCTAGGCACAGAAGGAGAAGCCCTAACGTCCCAGTTTCGCTTACGACTGACATAGTAGTCACGAAGGCAGTCGAAAAGAAGCTAACGAAAATGGCGGAGCAGGAGATACCACGCAGCCAGGTTCTTAAGATTGGTGAAATTTTTGATGGTGTGTTCTCGATAGGGATGTGGATTTCAGCGCCTTTTGTAACCAGAAGCCTTTTCGATGACTTCACCGGACCGATGTGGCTTTTCGTACTCGGCTGGACACTTCTGACGCCTTACGCAGTTATGTTGGCGACTGACCGAATATTAGCCAAGCCACGAAGAGAGAGGAAGGAACGTATCGTGGCTAAGATCATTGATCTAGCACAAGACAGGAAGGAGCGCCTTGAGGAGCGTGAGCGGTTCTATTCAAGCCCGGAGTGGCTTGCCCTTCGTGCACAGGTTATTGAAGAGGACGGGCAAGTCTGTGCTGATTGCGGGAAAAAAATTCGCGGCGACAATGACCTCACTGTAGACCACAAACAGCCAAGGAGCAGGTCCCCAGAACTGGCTCTTAGGAGGGAAAACCTGCGCGTTCTTTGCCGTCGCTGCAACTCTCGAAAAGGGGCTACCGAGTGGCTAGAGGTTTAAGAACCGACCGTGCGCGTCCAAGGTCTCTGCTTTGACGTTTGAAGCCCGACTGGGCAATGAGGAGGATGTTCGCATGACCTCCGTTACGTGCAATCTCATCGGGCGAGCAGGCACCTGAGCCTCGGCACCAGGTCAGGCCGCACAAAGTTCGAGCACAGTCCAGAGGCCCACCGCAGAATCAGTTCGGGCCAGGAATCGGGTGGCGTGCGTAGAAGTCTGCAAGCGCCTCGGCCATGCCATGCGGGTTCTGCATCTGCAGCCCGTGCGCTGCGCCCGGGAGCACGAACCCTTTGGCATCCGGGAGCCATGTTCGCAGAAGCCGACTCGTTTCCCCAAAACGGGGCCAGAGGGCGTTACTCTCACTGCCGAGGACAACGAGAACAGGTTGGGTGATGCGCCGCGCCTCGGCCTCGCCGAAGCTCCAGTCCAGAAACGCGGCTATCTCCAACTTGAACCAGGTCGTCGCATCGGCCACCGCTTGCGTGAACGCCCCAGGCACGACCTGGTCGAGGGCTGTGCGATATCCCGCCCCGAAGCGCGCCTGCAGGAATTTGTCTACGACGACCGCTGCTGTCCTCTCCCTGTACCTTTGTTGGCCCAGCGCCAGCGCGTCCCGGTAGGACTGGCCGGTGGCCCCAACGATGAGCGCCGGTTCCAGCAAGGCCAGCGAGTGAACGACGTTCTGGGTGTCCAACGTGAGCTGAAGGGCGATAGCGCCACCGTAGGAGTGCCCCACGATATGCGCACGCTCTACGCCGAGGTGACGCAGTAATGCCAGGCAGTCAGCCGCCTGCCGCACGATACTGACGGGACCAGGAGTGTGACTGCTGCCCATGTAGCCCCGACGGTGGTAGACGATGAGCTTGTATCGATGCGCCAGAACTGGCTCGACCAACAGGGGTCGGAAAGAGTCCGCGATGAGCGCACCGTGAATGAGCACCACGGGCTCACCTGTACCCGCGATCTCGTACTCAAGCGTAATGCCGTCTACAACCGCTCTGTCCACGCACCCTGCTCCTTGGCCCGCAAGGCGGCACCCGATGCCTGATCGAGAGGCACCCCCGTTGGAGGCTCCGCGCTCGCGATTATAGCAGTTGAAAGCGTTTGAGGTAGCCAGCAAGCGCCTCGGCGTGGGCACCAGGCCAGGTCTCAGAAAGTTCGAGTACTGCCAGATAAGTCCACCCCAGGTGACTCGGACTGCGCGCCAGTCTATACTGGCGGACAGCGGACGAATTCAGCACTTTAGCAGCAACTCCTCTGAGGGGCAACTGTGTGCCTAAGGTCGGCTACAGGCGGCGGGTCGCCGGGTTCAATGCCGGCGGGGCGTGGGCTATAATGCGAGGGCTTCTCAAGCTCACGCCATGACGGAACTCGTGCCCTCACCCTTCGATGGCGAGCCCAGCAACTTCGCCGAGACCCTGGGCCTGGTGGACGAAGGCCAGGGCGACGGCTGGGCCAGGGTGCGGATGCCCATCCGGCAACGGCATCTGCGAGGGACGGCACCCGACAGCGGCATTCAAGGAGGCATGGTCGTCGCTCTGGCCGACCACGCCTTCACTCGAGCCTCCTATTCTCTGCTGCCGGAAGGCGCATCTACCACCACGGTGGAGATCAAGATGAACTTCATCGCCTCGGCTACCGACGGGGACTTGATCGCCGAATGCCGCATCCTGCACCGGGGCCGGCGCACGCTGGTGGGAGACCTGGTGGTGACCGACAGCCGGGGGCGCCTCATTGCCAAGGGGCTGGGGACCAACCTGGTGATCGAGCGCCTGGGGTAGCGGCGGCACGGGCTATGGACCTGGCGCAGGCCCTGCTTTTCAGTCCTCTCATCCTGGTGGTGGCCTTTCTCTACTCCTCGGTGGGGCACGGGGGCGCCTCGGGATACCTGGCGGTCATGTCCTTTGCCAGCCTTGCTCCCAGGGAGATGTCCACCACGGCGCTGCTCCTGAACTTGCTGGTAGCCGGGCTGGCGGCGTTCACCTATTGGCGCGCGGGACACCTGGTGCCAAGGCTCCTCTGGCCTTTCACCGTTGCCTCTGTTCCTGCGGCGTTCGTGGGCGGGCTCCTGGAGGTGCCGAAGGGTGCCTACGCGGCGGCGCTGGCGGTCGTGCTGCTCCTGGCCGCAGGGCGTCTGAGCCTTGCTCCCCTCGCCGCGCGCGGTCCCCAGCGGCGGGTGTCCTTGGCCCTGGCCCTGGTCGTTGGCGCGGCCATCGGCCTGCTCTCGGGCATTGTGGGTGTCGGCGGGGGCATCTTCCTGAGCCCCCTGATGCTCCTGTTGCGCTGGGCGGACGTGAAGCAGACGGCGGCGGTGTCCGCCGCGTTCATCGTGGCCAACTCGGCGAGTGGCCTCCTGGGGCGCATGTTGGGCGGCACCCTGGGCGCGGGGCCAGTGGTGTTCCTGGTCGGGCCCGCCCTCCTGGGCGGCCTGGCAGGGTCGCTCCTGGGGGCCAGGTGGTTCTCGGGCCTGGTGCTGCGGCGCATGCTGGCGCTGGTGCTGGTGATCGCGGCGGCGAAGCTGCTCCTGGCGGTCGTAGGGCTGGCTGGCTAGCGGTTTCCTTGACACCGGGATAGGCTGGCCGTATGGTGCAGCGAGCAAGGGACAGCATGGAGGAAGGGGTGAAGAGAGCATGACGGACATCCAGCTCACGTTCGCGGCAGGCCCGTATGAACGCGTCCAGCCCCTGGCGACGGGCGAGGTGAAACCGAAGGGCATCATCCTTCACGCGGTGGAGATGCCGACACCGGACCTGTTCTACCAGCAGCTCAAGTTCAGCCGGTTCGACGTTTCGGAGATGTCCTTCTCCTTCTTCCTCGCTGCCCGGGCGCGGGGCTGGCCCTACCGCGCGCTGCCCGTGTTCCACAACCGTGCCTTCGCGTACACGACCCTGCAGGTGCATGCCGACGCCGGCATCAGGCGGCCAGAAGACCTGAAGGGGAAACGCCTGGGGACCTTCGACTACATGCAGACGGCGGCCCTGTGGCTGAGGGGGCAGCTCCAGCACGAGTTTGGGGTCAGGCCGGAGGACATCCAGTGGCTCCAGGAGCGGCCCCCAGCGTACAGCGTGGCCTCGGCCCTGCCTGGCGGTCCGCCTGCTCTACCCCCGGGGCTGAGGCTGACCTTTTGCCAGACCGACCTGGCCACCATGTTCCTCCGGCGGGAGGTGGACGGGGGGGCGGCCATCTTGCCCCATCCCGCCGAGGGCGCCCTGGAGCGGCCCAAGGTGGACCTGCGCGGCCATCGCAAGCTCAAGCTCCTCTTCCCCGACCCGAAGAAGGAGGCCATCCGGTACTTCAAGAAGAACGGCGTGTACCCCCCCCATCACCTCACGGTGGTCCGGGAGAGCGTTCTCAGGGAGCACCCTTGGGTAGCCACGAGCCTCATGGAGGCCTTTGACGAGGCCAAGAAGCTGGCCCTGGGGCGACTCTACCTGCGCCGTCGGGCCTCCCTCCGGGTCTTCGGAGAGCAAGAGCTGGAAGAGCAGAGGCGGGTCTTCGGCGACGACCCCTTCCCTCATGGCATCAAGGCCAACGCCAAGGCCATTGACATGGTCCAGACGTACTCGGTGGAGCAGGGGTTCACGCCCAGGAAGCAGCCCTTGCAAGAGCTTTTCGCCGAGGAGGTCATCGCCTCGGAAGAGCGCCTGGGGTAGGGAGGCCCGCTGGGAAGGGCAGGGGCTAGTCTACCGCCAGAACCACTTTGCCGAAGTTGGCGTTGGAGTCCAGATACCGATGGGCGTCGGCCACTTCCCGCCACGGGAAGACACGGTCCACGACGGGGCGCACCACACTCCTCTCGAAAAGGGGGAGGATCTGTCGCCGGAACTCCTGAGTGAGCAGGATTTTCTCGTCCAGGCTCCTTGTCCTGAGGACGGTGCCGTGGACCTGGAGACGCTTCTGCAACAGCGGGCCAAGGTCGGCCTGCCAGCGCCCACCGCTCAGGTTGCCCACCAGCACCAGTCTGCCCAGAGGACGCAGGCAGGCGACGTTGCCCTCCCAGTAGGCCGCCCCCACGAGGTCGAAGACGACATCCACGCCTGAACCCCCGGTATGCTCCTGGACCACCCGGGTGAAGTCCTGCTCCCGGTAGTTGATGCCGACGTCCAGACCCAGGACCTTGGCCCTGGCGAGCTTCTCCTGAGAGCCTGCCGTGCCGAAGGTGTAGGCGCCTGCCTGATGGGCGAGCTGAAGGGCCGCCGAGCCACCTCCGCTGCCCACCGCGTGAATGAGGACCCGTTCCCCTAGCTGAAGGGCGCAACGCCGAAAGAGGGCGTCGTGGGCGGTGAAAAAGGCCTCGGGGATGGCCGCGGCTTCCCAGAACTCCAGGTTCTGAGGGATGGGCAGGAGCATCCGGTGGTGCACCGCGACGCGCTGGGCGTACCCGCCCCCGGCGAGCAGGGCGAAGACCCTGGACCCGGGAGGCACACCGGTCACCTTCTCTCCCACCTTCGCCACCACGCCCGCCACCTCCAGGCCCAGGATGTCGCCACGGGCCCCTGGAGGCATCCAGAAAGCGCCTTCCTGGCGCCGGCGGATGTCGCCCCGGTTGAGGCCGGCGGCCTTGACGGCCACCAGGACCTCTTCCGGGCCAGGCACAGGGTCCTCCACCTCCCGGACCTCCAGGACTTCAGGGCCTCCTGGCCCCGTGATGACCACGGCGTACATGGCGACTTCCTATGCTCTCGCTGCTGCCAGCTCACACCTGGCGCCGGGGAGGGGGACCGGCGTGGGAGTGGCCGTCGGGACATCGGCGGGGGCACACGCCCCGAGCCCGAGAGCCACGCCCAGCGCGGGACTCGGGGCGCGCCAAGAGACGCAGACCATGGGGACACCGCTCCGTCCACGGCCACCAGGCCCCGGTGTGGCCTGGCGGGAGTGTAGCACGCCGAGGAGCAAGCGTGCTTGGGCGGTGCCCTCGCGGCCGAGGGCCCCAGAAGCGGCTGGCCTGGGGCATCAGGGCCTTTCAATTGTCGGCTTCACCCCCTCTCTGACTCTCCCCCGTGCAACGGGGGAGAGAAATCCCTTCCCCCGCTCGCGGGGGAAGGTTAGGATGGGGGTGCAGGAGCCAGGGACTGCTCTTATGGATAACTGAAAGACCCTGGCCTGGGGCAAGGGAAGCTCTTGACGAGGGAGGCGAAGGTTGCTACAGTATGCTTTCGTAATTAGCAGACTGCCCTGCAGTCTGCTAGGTTTGTTCTGGGGGATGGCAGAATGCCGATCTATCAGTACCAGTGCACCTCCTGCGGGCACGACTATGAGGTGCGCCAGGGCTTCACCGCCAGGGCGCAGGGGGTGTGCCCCGCCTGCGGCGGGACGTCCCACCGCCGCTTCCAGTCCGTGGCGGTGATCTACAAGGGAAGCGGGTTCTACACCACCGACTACAAGCGCACGAACCTCTCCGAGCCCGGAAAGTCCAACGGGACCGACGGCGGGACTTCCCGCCAGGAGAAACCGAAAGAGGAGTCCGCCGCCAAAGCGCCTGCCACCACCGAGGCGTAGCCCGTGCGGGCCGTCATCCAGCGGGTGACGCATGCCTCCGTCTCGGCGTCGGGCTCTCGCGTGGGGAGCATCGGGTTGGGGCTGGTGGTCCTGGTGGGGATCGAGCGGGAAGACACCCGGGAAGACGCCGAATACCTGGTAGAAAAGGCCGTTAACCTCCGCGTTTTCCCCGACGCCCAGGACCGTTTCAACCGCTCCGCGCTGGACGTAGGGGCCGAGCTCCTGGTGGTCAGCCAGTTCACCCTTTGCGCCGATACCCGAAAAGGCCGACGCCCCTCCTTCGTGCAGGCGGCACCGCCGGAGGAGGCCGCCGGGCTGTTCAAAGAGACCGTGGAGCTCTTCCGGCGCCAGCGTCTGACGGTGGAGACGGGCCGCTTCCAGGAGCACATGGAGGTGGAGCTCGTCAACGATGGCCCCGTCACGATCCTGCTGGACAGCCGGGACCGTCTGCGGCCTCGCCGGGGGTAGGCCGTCCTTGGTTCAGGCGCTGCCCACTGCCCTGGCGACCTCAGGCGCCACCTCAAGGATCAGCCAGGCGCCAAAGAGGACGCTGGCGACCCCGGCAATGGCGGCCACGACCGAGTTGAGCCTCTGAAACCGCCCAGTAATGGCAAAGGGCACGCCGAGGAGGAGCGTCAGCAGCCCCATGGCCAGAATGGTGCCCACGCCGAACAGAAGGATGTAGGCGATCCCCAGCCAGAAGGAGTTGACGGCATCTGTGCTGAGGACCACGAGCATGACGGCGGCGCTGCCTGCCAGGCTGTGCACGATGCCAATGAGGTAGGACTTGAGACGGAAGAAGGGCCTGCCCAGGCGAAAGAAACCGTGGAAAGGCTCCTCCTCGTGCTCCGCGGAAGGGCCGTGGGTGTGGATGTGCACGTGGGGCTTGGACTCGGCCAGGTGCTCGTGGAGGTGCAGCGGGCGGCGCAGGTTCCAGAACACCTGGAGGCCCAGGAAGACGAGCATGACCCCTACGCCGAACTCGAAGACCGGGGCCACCTGCTCGTACCGTTGTTGTATGGTCCCCTTCAGCAAGATGATGGCAGTGCCGAGGATCAGGAGGGGCGTGGAGTGGCCCAGGCCCCACGAGGCCCCTACCCAGAGGCCACGCCAGGCGTTCTTGTACTCGCTCACCACGGTGGCAACGGCCACCACGTGGTCGGCGTCCGTCGCATGCCTGAGCCCCAGCAGGAATCCCAGGGTGAGGGCCAACCATGCTACGGAGTCCATGAGTCAGCGCTCCTTCCGCGGGGTCTGGCATTGGCGGTGGCTGGCCGGGGGGCCGCGGCAGGCTTGCGGGCGCAATCGGCGCAGGTGCCCGCGACGGCGAAGTGCTCCAGGTCCGGCGCAAAGCCAAACTCCGCCACGAGGCTTTTTCGGAACTGGTCCAGGTACCGGGGGCTGAAGTCGATGGTCCTGCCACACACGCGGCAGACCATATGATGGTGCCGGTCGGCCTCCACGAGTTCGTAGCGGGCGTGCCCCCCCACGTCCAGCTCCAAGACCAGATGGAGGCGCTTCAGGAGCTGGAGAGTCCGGTACACCGTGGCGACGTCCACGAAGGGGTAGAGGCGGTGGACCTCCCGAAAGATCTCCTCCACCCCCAGGTGACCGGGCCGTTCGGCCAGGATGGAGAGGACCATGACGCGCTGAGGGGTCAGGCGGTAGCCTCCGGCTCTCAAGGCGTCGACGGCGGTGCTATGGCGGTTCATGGTAACTGCAAACAATTGCATCTACATCCTGCCGCTTTTGCGGTCGTTTGTCAAGGGGTCGGCCTTGGGGGCATGGCTTTCGCCCTTGTCCGGCACCGGGCACCGTGCTAACATGCCCATTCGAACGAGGCGAACGGTGCGCCGAGACGAGACATTTGCGCTGAGAGAAGCCGGTATCGCCGTGCCCTGGGGCATGGGCGAGGCGGTCCTGGCCGGAGTGGGGTGCGCTGCGGGGCTAGGAGCGCTGCTGCTGGGCGTGGGCCCTGCCGCACGGGCCCTGGGGATACCCGGAGCCTACGCGGCGCTCATGGTGGCCGGGGCCCTGGAGGGCATGCTGCTCTTGGCTGTCTGGGGGATGGGAGTGGCGAAGCACCGGGTGGGATGGGACGTCCTGGGCTTCCGAGGGCCATGGTCCCAGGGGAGGAGGTGGGCGCTTGCAGCGTTCCTGGCCAGCGTCGGCTTCGTGGCGCTCTATTCTCTGGGCGCGAGCCTCCTGTCCCTGGAGAGCATGGCTCCTCCGCGGCTGCCCCCGGAGTTCCTGGGGAGCCCGATGCGGGCCCTGCTGACTTTCGCGGCGGTGGTGCTTCTGGCGCCGCTAGCAGAGGAGGCCTTTTTCCGGGGGTTCCTGCTGCCGGTGTTCGTGGCGCGTTGGCGTTTCTTGTGGGGGGCGAGCTTTGTCTCGCTCCTCTTCGGCGTGAGCCACGGTAGCCCTGGCCTGGTCCTCCCCGGCTTCGTTTCCGGCATGCTCCTCTCCTGGCTGTACTACCGCACGCGGTCCCTGTGGCCCTGCTGCCTGGCCCACGGTGCCCAGAACGCCCTGGCGTTCAGCCTGGTGATCTCCCTCTAGGGGAAGACGATGGGCGCGACTCGCCTGGAGCGGACGTTTCAGCACCTGAAGGCGGAGAGGCGCATCGGGCTCGTGCCCTTCGTCACGGCGGGCTTTCCCGATCTGCCCTCCACCATGGATCTCGTCCCGGCGCTCGTGGGGGCCGGGGCCGACGTGGTCGAGTTGGGGGTACCTTTCAGCGATCCTCTGGCGGACGGGGCGACCATTCAAGCGGCCAGCTTTCACGCCCTCCGCCAGGGTGTGACGGTCCGCAAGTGCCTGGAGGTGTGTGCGGGGTTGCGCGGCCGGGGCGTGGAGGTGCCGCTGGTGCTGATGGGCTACTACAATCCCTTGCTCGCCATGGGCCTCCGGGCCTTCGCCCGGGAGGCCCAGGACGCGGGGGTGGACGGGGTCATTGTGGCGGACCTGCCCCCAGAGGAGGCGGGGCCCTTGCTGGAGGAGTGCCGGCCTCGCGGTATCCACTGGATCTGCCTCCTGGCTCCCACCAGCAACGACGGGCGTATCGCCGCCGCCTGCGCTCTTGCCAGCGGGTTCATCTACTGTGTGAGCATCGCGGGGGTCACGGGGGTCCGCGAGCGCGTGGGCGAGCAGGCCAGGTCCCTGGTGCGGAGGGTGCGGGCGCACACCACGCTGCCTCTGGCCGTGGGTTTTGGCATCTCCCGGCCGGAGCACCTGCGGGAAGCCAGCGGGTACGCCGACGCCGTGGTGGTGGGGAGCGCTCTTCTGGACGCGATGAAGGCACGGCCCCGGGCCCAGATGGTCCAGGGGGCGACCCGTTTCCTGTTGGGTTTGAGGGAGGTCCCCCAGCCCACCTTGTGAGGGATACCACATGGGCGTGTGTCGGGGCATTCGAGGGGCCATCACCGCCGAGGCGAACACCAAGGCGGCCATTCTGAGGGCGACCAAGCGGTTGCTCCAGCAACTGGTGACGGCCAACGAGTTGAGGCCGGAGGACCTGGCGGCGGCCATGTTCACCACCACGCGGGACCTCAACGCGGAGTTCCCCGCCGTGGCGGCACGCCAGATGGGGTGGGACCATGTGGCGCTTCTGTGCAGCCACGAGATGGATGTCCCCGATGCCCTGGCCAGTTGTATCCGCGTGCTCCTTCTGGTAAATACAGAGAAGGCACCGGAGGAGCTGGTGTATGTCTACCTGGACGGCGCAAGGAGTTTGCGCGACAGGGGAACGGAGGGAAGGGAGGGATGAGCGTGGTGAAGACGCGGAGGCTCCTGGCCCAGCTTTTCTACGCCCTTCCGTGGGCCCTTCGGGGAAGGGCCGGGCAGTGACCCTAGATTCGTTCCAGCACGCATGAAGCGGAGGGCGGTAGCCATGATCGTGGTAATGCAGAGTGATTGCGGTGAGAA
This sequence comes from Chloroflexota bacterium, assembly GCA_016202425.1. Lineage (GTDB taxonomy): Bacteria > Chloroflexota > Dehalococcoidia > Lucifugimonadales > JACQOS01 > JACQOS01. The sequence goes on along the minus strand of JACQOS010000045.1, from coordinate 1,589 downwards.
GGAGATAGCCCGGGTGCAGGAGCACCTGGAACGCAAGGGACTGCGAGGCCACCTCTCCCGAGGGGCAGAGCGCACGGTGATCGGTGTCGTGGGGCAGGTCTTCCCAGAGCTGCAGGACGAGCTGGAGGTCTTGCCTGGGGTCCGGGAGGTGGTGCGCATCTCCCGTCCCTACAAGCTGGCCAGCGTGGAGTTCGAGCCTCGCCCTACGGTGGTCCACGTGGGCAACGTGGCCATTGGCGGGGGAGAGCTGGTGGTGATGGCGGGGCCATGCGCGGTGGAAACCGAGGAGCAGCTCCTCTCCACCGCCCGGGCCGTGAAGGCAGCGGGCGCCCAGGTCCTGCGCGGCGGTGCCTTCAAGCCCCGCACCTCCCCTTACAGCTTTCGAGGGCTGGGCCCGGACGGCCTGAAGATGCTCGCCGCCGCCCACCAGGAGACGGGGCTCCCCATCATCACCGAGGTGATGGCCCCCCAGGACGTAGAGCTGGTGAGCCAGTACACCGATATCCTGCAAATTGGCGCCAGGAATATGCAGAACTTCTCCCTCCTGGACGAGGTGGGCAAGGCTCGCAATCCGGTCATGCTGAAGCGTGGACTCTCGGCCACCTATGAGGACTGGTTGCTGGCGGCGGAGTACATCCTGTCGGGTGGCAACCGGCAGGTCATACTCTGCGAGCGGGGCATCCGCACCTTTGAGACCTACACGCGCAACACCTTCGACATCAGCGCTATTCCCGTCTTGCGAAAGCTGACGCACCTGCCCATCTTGGCGGACCCTAGCCACGGTACGGGCAAGTGGCACCTGGTTACACCTGTCGCCCTCGCAGCCACCGCCGCCGGCGCCGACGGACTGCTTATCGAGGTACACCCCAACCCGGACGTGGCCCTCTGCGACGGCGCCCAGTCGCTCACCTTTGAGAATTTCGAGAGGCTGATGCGTCAGGTGACGGCGGTGCGGAAGGTGACGGCGCAGATGGCGGTCTCCCGCTAGCATGACGGCCCTGGAAGAGGAGCTGGCGCAGCATGCCGTTGCCCAGGAGTCCTATCTCACCATTGGTGTGTTCGACGGCGTGCACCTGGGGCACCGCTCTCTGCTGGAGCTGTTGAGGAGGGAGGCTGCTGCTGCATCCTGCCTTCCCGGGGTCGTCACCTTCTGCAACCACCCGCGGGAGGTGCTGAGCCCGGGGACGCGAATCCCGGTTCTCTTGCCCCTGGAGGAGCGGCTCCGGAGGCTGCGGGACCAAGGCATGAAGGTGGTGGCGGGCGTCACCTTCACGCCTGAGGTCTCGCGCCTTTCGGCCCGGGAGTTCGTGGGCCTGCTCCAGCGGTACCTGAGGATGCGGGGCCTCGTCGCCGGGCCGGATTTCGCCCTCGGCCACGACCGGGAGGGCACCATCGCCGCCCTCACGGCCCTGGGGGACGAGCTGGGGTTTCGGGTCGTCGTGGCGCCCCCGTACACCCAGGGCGACCGGCGGCTCAGCAGCAGCCTGGTACGCAGCCTGGTGCTGGAGGGAGATGTGCGGCAGGCGGCCCAACTCCTGGGGCGTCCCTTCGCCGTGGTGGGAAGGGTGGAGCGGGGGGAGGGGCGGGGG
>JACQOS010000057.1 GCA_016202425.1 Chloroflexota bacterium | reverse complement strand
GTCCAGAGGGGCGCAGCCCCTTTTGCGGGGGTCTGGGGGTGTCCCCCAGATATAATTCTTACCCCCTTTCCTGGCCAGGAAGGGGGTAAGGGAGATGGTCGAAAGGGTTTTTCAACACCCTGGTTAGGGGCATGGAAGCTACGAAGGAGAAGCAGGACCTATGCAAGAGCGCGTGACTCTATCCGAGGCGCGGATCAACCGGGACCTGCTGCGCAACGTCCTGAAGGCCCCCCTCTGGTTCTGGGGCCTGGTGGGCCTGTTGTTCCTGGTGGTGCTGGCGGCGGCGGCGGCCCTGGGCTTCATGATCACCGTGGGCACGGGGGTCATGGGCATCAACCGCCCCATCATGTGGGGCTTCATGATCACCAACTTCGTGTTCTGGATCGGGATCAGCCACGCCGGAGTCATGCTCTCGGCCATTTTGCGCCTGAGCAAGGCCGAGTGGCGGCGTCCGGCCACCAGGGCGGCGGAGGTGCTCACCGTCTTCTCCCTGCTCACCGCCCTCGCGTTCCCCGTGATGCATGTGGGCCGCCTCTGGCGCATGTACTGGGCCATGCCCTATGACTTCCCCCGGGGGATCTGGCCCAACGTCCGCTCGGCCCTTATCTGGGACCCCAGCGCCATCGTGACGTACCTGACGGGGAGCACGCTCTTCGTGCTGGTGGCCCTGGTGCCGGACCTGGCGGTGGTCCGGGACAGGACGACGGGGATACGGCACTGGGTCTACTCGGCGCTGGCCATGGGGTGGCGAGGGACGCCGAGGCAGTGGAAGCTCCAGATCATCGCGGGGTTCCTCCTCTCGGCACTGCTCCTACCGGTGTTCGTCTCCGTCCACAGCATCGTGTCCTGGGACTTCGCCATGGCCATGGGAGTGGAGGGATGGCACGCCACCATCTTCGCGCCCTACTTCGTCATCGGAGCCGTGCACTCGGGCGTGTCCGCCGTGGTGACCGTGATGATCTTCATGCGGTTCCTGTTCAAGTGGGACGCCTACATCCGCCGGGAGCACCTGGATGCCCTGGGAAGACTGCTCATCGTCATCGCCACCACCTGGCTCTTCTTCTTCATCATCGAGTTCTCCTTCGCCCTGATGAGCCTGGAGAGCCAGGAGATCGCCCTGCGGGAGATGCAGGTGTTCGAGTGGCCCTACAGCATGCTGTTCGTGGTCTTCATCGTCACCGCCTACATCTTCCCCGTGCCCCTGTGGCTCTTCCGGAACGTGCGGTGCAGCGCCCTCTGGATGCTCATCACCTCCCTATCGGTGAACGTGGGGATGTGGCTGGAGCGCTTTCTCATCATCGTCCCAGGACTCGCCAGGAAGACGCCTCTCTCCTTCAACTGGGGCACGTACCATCCCAGCATCGTGGAGATCACCCTGGTGGCAGCCTCCTTCGCCTTCGTGTTTATGCTGCTGCTGCTCTTCTCCAAGATATTCCCGCTGATCCCTCTCTTTGACGTCAAGGAGGGCCAGACGTTGAGCGACACCATCCAGGTAGGCCGGAAGACAGTCCCGGCACTCCGTGTAGAAGAGTAGGAGCGGGGAGGAGCGTGAGCATGGCACACGTGCTTGGGTTGTTCCGAGAGGCCGAGGCGGCCGCAGTGGCTACCGAGGCACTGCAGCAGGCCGGGTACACCAACGAGAACTTCGAGGTCCTCACGGGCTCCCCCTATCCGGAGGGGAGCTTCGGGGAGCGGGTGGCCAGGCACCGGCTGTACGTCTTCCCCTTTATTGGCGCCATTCTGGGGTTCTCCACCGCCCTGCTGCTGACCGTCGCCACGCAGCTTGCTTTCCCCCTGGTGTCGGGCGGCAAGCCCATCCTGGGCATCCCGCCGATGATCATCATCATGTACGAAGGAACCATGCTGGGGGCCATTCTCTTCACCGTCCTCGGGATTTTCTTCGAGTCCAGGATTCCCAACATGCGTGCTGGCCTGTACGACCCCCGCATCACCGAGGGGTACATTGGAATTACCTTGACCTGTGCCGAGGACAGGATCAACGCGGTCGAGCAGTTGCTCCGCCGCGCGGGGGCTGAGGACGTGCGCTCCGCCCAGCGGTAGGTGGGAGACGTGCGACGGAACATGAGCAGCGGACTCTTTGGTGGCTTGCAAGGGCGGGCGTCTGCAGGGCGCCTGGCTGCCGCGCTGGCCCTGTTCCTGGTCGGGGCCTCCCTGGCTGGATGCTCCACGGGGGCGTACCCGCTGGACTTCTTCAAGGAGATGCACTACGCCCAGTCCTACAAGGCGCAGGAGCCACCCGGTCTCTCGGCGCCCGAGCAGTCCGTCCCCGTGACGGGCAAGGGGCTCAGCTACACGATGGAGCAGGCGCGGGTGCTGAAGATCCCGGTGGCGAGGAGCGACGCCGTGCTGGCCCGGGGCAAGAACCTCTACGATCTCAACTGCGCCGTGTGCCACGGTGCCGCTGGCAAGGGGGACGGGCCCATGGCTGCGCGCCTCACGGCGGCCGGGTACCTGGGCTTTTACGGGGCTGACAAGCCCGCCCCCGCTGACCTGGCGAGCCTCACCGGCCCAGCGGCTGGCAAGCCGGACGGGGAAATCTACCAGATCGTTACTCTAGGGTTCGCGGGGGCCTACCCATCGCTGGCCCGGGCCAGGGAGTTCGTCATGCCCGGTTTCGGGAAGCTCCTCCCGGAGCAGGACCGCTGGGCCCTGGTGCATTACCTTCGCTCTCTCCAGGGCAAGTAGGGCGCCCGTACGGGCGGGTCCCGGGAGCGGCCTCGGGCGGGGTTTCCTGGAACATGGCCTCCCCCAGCGCCTCCGCTGTCCCTGCTCCAGGTGCAAGGTGGCGCGACGCCATGCCAGCCCTCTGAGGCGAGGCCGGGCGCCGAAGCGGTCCGGCAGGGGCGAGAGGGCCTGTCCGCCCTGGCTGCGGTATACTCGATGGAAATGGTAGGGCAAGGAGGAGCGGCAGGCCGTTCTCTGGGGGAGACTGGCCCTCGTCCTGGAAGGGGAGGTGGCCTCGGACGTGCGGCCCTGGCCTTGGTGACTGCCCTGGCCCTGGCGACGGCGGGATGCGTCTCTCCAGCTTCCCCGCCTTCCCTGGAGGAGCAGGCCCAGGACTTGGACAAGAGCCTGATCTGCCCCGTCTGTCCGGGGGAGACCATTGACCAGTCACAGGCCGCCCTGGCGAAGCAGATGCGGGCCATCGTGCGGGAAAAGCTGGCGGCGGGGGAGTCCCGGGAACAGGTGCTGGAGTTCTTCGTCAAGAGGTACGGAGACGGCGTGCTGGCAGCCCCTCCGAAGGGCGGGTTTCACCTGCTCGCTTGGACCGTGCCTCCCGTCCTCGTGCTAGGGGCGGCGGCAGGCCTCTACGCGCTCCTGCGCCGCATGGGGCGACAGCGTCCGCGCCGGGGGGAAGCGACTGGAGGGGGTGACCTGGAGCAGAAGGAGCTGGCCCCTTATCTGGCCCGGGTGGACGAGGAGCTACGCCTCCTGCTCGGCCCCAGCGGGCCCGGTAGCCCCCTTCCCCCGGGCGGGAAGGCGACAGGGGGCTAGAGGGTGGCGGAGCTGGGAACGGTCACCCTGCACCTGGCCCTGGTGCTGGCCCTCTACGCTGGCGCAGGCTCGGTAGCAGGGAAGCTGCGGAGTAGTTCTTCCCTTCTCTTGAGCGTCCGGAGGGCGACGTATCTCCTTCCGGTGGTGCTGGCGGTGGCGACCCTCAGCCTGGTCGCCGCTTTCGTGCGCCACGATTTCCGGGTGGAGTACGTGGCCAGGCATAGCAGCCTGGCGATGGACCCCATCTACACATGGGTCGCGCTGTACGCTGGCAACGAGGGCTCCCTGCTCTTCATCGCCTTCGCCTTCTCCCTCCTCTCGGCAGCAGCGCTGGCCCTGGCGTCCCGGTCCCTGGCCGGAAGCTTGCCCTACACGAACGCCATCCTGGCGGGCGTCAGCGCCTTTGTCCTGGGAGTGACAGCGTTTCTGGCCAATCCCTTTCAAACCCTCCCCGTCGCGCCTCCCGATGGCCAGGGCATCAACCCCCTGTTGACTCATCCGGGGATGTTCGTCCACCCGCCCCTGCTGATGATAGGGCTCATTGGCGTCAGCGTCCCCTACGCCATCGCCGTGGGGGCCCTTCTGACGGGAGATAGGTCCGACGCTTGGGTAGACCAGGCCCGCACGTGGTCCCTGGTCGTCTGGGCCATCCTGGGCAGCGGCCTGCTGCTGGGTGCCTGGTGGGCCTACACCATCTTGGGCTGGGGCGGGTACTGGGGGTGGGACCCCATAGAGAACGTAGCGCTGATGCCATGGCTTGTCCTCACGGGGTTTGTTCACACCGTCATGGTCCAGAAGCGGAGGGGCATGTTTGGGCTGTGGAACCTGGTGCTCATTGCCATCGCCTTCACCCTTGCCCTCTTTGGCATCTTCATCAACCGTGGGGGCCCGGTGCCATCGGTTCACTCCTTCGGCGCTTCGACCCTGGGATGGGTGTTCCTGGCCTTCCTGGCGTTCAGCGTTGCGTTTTCCCTCGTGGTCCTGCTGGTCCGCGCCCCCGCTCTCAGGGGGACGGCTGCCCTGGAGTTCCACTTCTCAAGGGAGGCCGCCTTCCTGTTCAACAACCTGCTGCTCCTGGGGGTGGCCCTGGTTACCCTGTGGGGCGTGGTCTACCCCCTGGTGTCTCAGATGGTCCGGGGTGTTGCCGTCACTGTCGGAGCCCCCTTTTACAACCAGGTCAACGGCCCGCTGTTCCTTGCCCTGGTCTTCCTCATGGGAGTGGGGCCGTTGCTCCCTTGGCGCCACGCCTCCTGGGCGGTGGTGCGCCGGGCCATCCAGGTGCCGGGGCTGGCTGCCGTGTTAGCGGCAAGTTTGCTGGCGCTGGTGGGGGTCCGGCAGCCTGTCGCCCTGTTCGCCTTTGGGCTGTGCGCGTTTGTGGTGGCGGGCGTGCTCCAGGAGTGGGCTCGGGGGACGTGGGTGCGGCACAGGCGAGGCCAGAACCTGGTGGCGGCTTTCGCGAGTCTCGTCGGGGCCAACCGGCCGAGGTACGGGGGCTACATCGTGCACCTGGCCATCGTGATGGTGGCCCTGGGCGTCATCGGCTCCTCTTTCTACGGTACCCAGCGAGACGTGGTCCTGGCCGCTGGCGAGCAGGTGTCCGTTGGGGGATACACGGTCATCTACCGGGGCACGCGGGTGGAGACACACCCGGACCGGACCGAGTTCTTCCACCACCTCCAGGGCATGAAGGGGCAGCGGGACCTTGGGCCCCTGGTGGCCTGGCGGGCCTTCTACCCCGACAGGCGCATGGCCTCCACCAGGGCGGCCATCCGCTCGACTCCGGTGGAGGACCTGTATGTGGTCTCCACCGAGTCCCTGGAGGACGGGCGGGTGGTCTTCCGGGTCATGGTGAAGCCCCTGGTATGGTGGATCTGGATGGCGGGGCCGGTGATGATCCTGGGCACCCTGGTCTCCCTGTGGCCCCAGCGGCGCCCGCTGGTGGAGTCTGCCGCAGGAGCGAAAAGGGCTGCGGTTTCGGCAGTGCCCGTGGAGTAGGAGCCGTGGCCAGGAGGTGGCGGACCGCATGATGGCCCTGGTGGTGGGTGGAGTACTGGCTGTCGTCTGCGTGGTGCTCCTCGTTCTTCCCTTCCGCAGGAGAGCAACGGTGCTCTTGCCTGAGGGCAGCCCGGCCCAGGCGCTCGAGCGTCAGCGGGAGGCCGCCTACGAGGAGGTGAGGACGCTCAATCAGGACTACTTGCTGGGGGATGTCCCGCAAGAGCAGTACGAGGCCCGCTTGCAGGTGTACCGTTTGCGGGCGGCCCGGCTGCTCCAGCAACTGGACGACCTCCAGGAACTGGACCGCCAGTGGGAGGCCAGGATAGCGACGTTCCGGGCAGGCGACGGCGCGACCACTACGGCGGTGATCTGTCAGGAGTGCGGGGGCGCTGTCTCGTCTAGGGACGTCCAGTGCCCCCACTGTGGTAGCGCGATTGCCCCGGCGGACCCTACGGATAGGGGCGGTCCGGCTGGCAAGGAGGGCAACGCATGAAGGCCGGCTGGGGCCTGGCCGTGGGTCTTGCCCTGGCACTCCTTGCCACGAACCCGGCGCATGCCCAGGGGGAGACAACGACGGTCTCAGGGTGGGTGCTGAACGGCACGGCGGGTGGGGGTGTGCCGGAAGCGACGGTGAGTCTTCAAGTGGTGCCCGAGGGCCAGCCTCCCTATGCCCATGGGAGCGTGGCGGCCGATGGGTCCCGGGGAGGATGGTTCGCTTTTGAGGGGGTGCCCCTGAACCCCAACTGGCGCTACTTCGTTGTCAGTACCTACCTGGGTATCAGCTATGCTGTCGAGCTGGCCTCGGATTCCGACAGGCAGGGCATCAGGTTGACCGTCTATGAGGCGACGTCCCGGATGGATAGCGTCGCTCTCGCCACGCAGACCCTGCTGGTCCTGGGCGCGAACGCCAGGGACCGCATCCTGGCGGTCATGGAGATGGCCCAGGTAGCTAACAAGGGAGACAGGGTGTTCATTCCCGAGGGGGCGCAGGGTGGCATGGGCAGTTTCCTTCGCTTCCCTCTCCCGCCGGGTGCCATGGACCTGGAGATCGAGACAGAGCTTCCCGAGGGCGAAGCCCTTCAGGTGGACCGGGGGTTTGCCCTCACCAACCCGGTGCCGCCGGGCGAGTATGGCGTTGCCTTCACGTACCGGGTGCCCTACGAGAGCGCCGCGCTGGACCTCTCCCGCTCGCTACCTCTGGGGGCGGGAACGTTCAGGCTTCTGGTCCCCCGGGATGTCGGGACGGTGGCCGCAGGGGGATTGCGCGACCAGGGAGAGGTGTTGCTGGGGGCGCGCTTCTACCGGGTCCTGTCGGCGGAGGGCCTAGTCCCGGGAACGCTTCTGGAGGTCTCCCTGGGTGGGCTGCCCCAGCCTTCCTTGTGGCAGCGCCTCCAGAAAGCCTTCGGCCTTGGATCCTGGGCCATTTGGGCGCTCCCCGGCGCGGTGGCCACCGTGCTCGCAGGGCTGCTGGTGGTGGCGGTCGCGAAGGCGAGACCGTCGGTGGTTGTTGAGACGGCCCCTGTCGCGGACCCGGAGGCTCTGGCCGTGGCCATTGCCCGCTGGGATGACCGATTCCATCGAGGGGAGCTGGAGGAGGGGGCCTACCGGCGGCACCGGCAGGTATTGAAGAGCCGCCTGCTCCGGCTGGCATGGCAGGCAAGAGCGGGCGCCGGAGGAGCTGAAGGCTGACGTGGGCAAGCGCGCCATGGCCTTGCTCGCCGGCGTCATCCCCGCCGTCGGCGTCATTGCCCTCATGGGGTGGGCCCTGGCGCGGTCAGGGGGGACCCCGGGAGGACTCGGCATCTACAAGGTGTTTGGCGAGGTGGCCATCGAACCTGGCCCCGCACCGCCGTTCTCTCTGGAGCTCCTGACGGGAGAGGCCGTGAAGCTGGAAGACCTCCGAGGGAAGGTGGTCCTGGTGGACTTCTGGAGCTCCTGGTGTCCCCCCTGCGTGGAGGAGGCCCCGACCCTGGCGCAGGTGTACCGGGAGTACTCGGGCCGGGGAGTCGAGTTCCTGGGCATAGCCATCTGGGACGATGAGGACGTGGTGCGCAGGCACGTGGCCAGGTTCCGGGTTCCCTATCTCAACGCCATCGACGGCCAGGGCACGGTTGCTATCGACTACGGGGTCCGAGGCATCCCGGAGAAGTTCTTCCTGGACCGGGAGGGAAAGCTGGTGAAGAAGTTCGTGGGGCCGGCCCCGGCGGAGAAGCTGCGGGCAATTTTGGACGAGCTGCTGGGTGGTCTGGGAACCGCCAGGGCAGAGGGTGGCCTCAGTCCCGCTGCTGCAACACCTGGCCAGCCAGGTCGGTGATCCTGTTCACCCGGACGAGCACGGCGAACCCCTTGCGCTCCGGGTCCCGGTCCAGCTCGGCAGGGACCACTCGCGCCAGCACCTGCTCCCGGACGGGCCCATTGCGGTACACCACGGCGTCACCGTAGAATTTCCACGCCTTGCGGGCCTTGGGGTCCCGATACATCACCACCACTTTGGGGTTGGCGTCGACGTGCTCCAGACCCAGGCGCTGAGTCCTGTCCCAATAGGCGAGATGCTCGTCATCGAACGCCATCATGCTGCCCCGGAGGCTGATGCCTGGCTCGCCCTTGGGCGAGGCGGTGGCGAGGATGCAGGGCGTGGCGTTGGCCAGGGCATGGTTGATGTGTTCGCGCATCTCGTCGGTGATCTTGATCACGTCGTCCTCCTGGGCAAGGCGTATGGCCATGGCGATGCCATTATAGGGAGGGCCGTGGGTCTAGCCAACCTCTACCCCTCGATGTAGGGAGGTCGCCACCAGGCCCACGGGCTGGGGCGGCTCTGCGGCAGGAGGTTGCGGTGGCCGGACGGGGCGGATAGAATACCCCCGTCGTGCGGGCAGAGGCAACAATGCCGGGAAAGGAGCGTGCGCCATGGCCCAAACGAGGGCCGTCAGAACCATAGCGACCACGGAGAGGATGCAGGAGTTGCGAGGGAGGGTGGCGCTGGCCAACCGCGTCATGCACCACTACGGCCTGACCACCTATCTGGGACATGTCAGCGCCCGAATCCCGGGCACGGACAGGATAGTCATCAAGGCCAGGCCCCACGTGAGCATGGACCGGGTCAGGCCTGAGAACCTCATGGTGATCGACCTGGGCGGCAACATCCTGGAGGCCAGCAAGGAGTACCCCACCATCGTGGCGGAGTGGCCCCTCCATACGGAGCTTTACAAGGCCCGGCCCGATGTCAACTGCGTGGTGCACACCCACCAGAAGTGGTGCACCATCTTCGGCATCGCGGGAAGGGCGGTCCTGCCGGTCCACCACCCGGGGATGGCCTCGGTGGCCGCCGAACCCTGGCCCATCTATGAGGAGAGCTACGAGATCGTTGTCACGGTGCAGCAGGCCCGGGTCGTTGCCCAAATCCTGGGGAGGCACGGCGCCATCCACCTGCGGACCCACGGCATGGCGTTCGTGGGGACGGACATCGAGCGGGCGGTGAACGATGCCATCAACGGCGAGCACGAGGCGGAGATGACCTGGCACGCCCTGCTGGCGGGCACCCCCGAGACTATTTCCATGATCTACATGCGTCCGTACGTGGACGCTCGCTTCGCACCCCAGGACCCCGGGGCCCGTCGGGAGGGCGTGGAGCGAGGCACGTGGGAGAACTTCGTGTGGCTGGATCAGAACGTGGAGGCATCGCGCTACCGCGCCGTCCAACTGTAGCGTCCGGCGAAACTACGAGCGGCATCACAGGAAGAAGGAGCGAGTCATGGCTGCGAAGCGTCCCACCAACAGTGAGCTGAAAGAGACCGTTGCCCTGGCGCACCGGGTCCTGTTTCTGAGCGGCCTGGCGACCGCGGCAGGCCACGCCAGCGCCCGCATTCCTGGGACCGATCGGTTCCTCATCAAGTCCTGGCCCCACGTGCACATGAGCCGCCTCCGGGCGGAAGACATCATCACCATGGACCTGGACGGGAACATCCTTGAAGGCAAGAAGGAGAACACCACTCGAGTGGGCGAATGGCCGTTGCACTCCGAAATCTATCGGGCCCATCCCGACGTCGGTGCCGTCATCCATACGCACCAGCCGTGGGCGACCCTCCTGGGCATTCTGGGCAAGACCATCCTTCCCGTGCTCCATCCCGGCCTGGCCTCGGTGGCCGCGGAACCCATGCCGGTCTTTGACGAGGACTACGCCCTCATTACCAGGCCCGCACAGGGGAGGGTCCTGGCCCAGGTGCTGGGTAACGCTATCGGGTGCCATCTGCGCACTCACGGCATGGTGTTCGCGGGGCCCACCCTGGAGATCGCCACCACGGATGCGATCCACACGGAGTACGAGGCGGAGGTCACCTGGCGCGCCATGCTCATCGGTACCCCCAGGACCATTCCCATGCTCTTCCTCCGCCCGGCCCTGGAGCGGCGCAACACGGGCCAGGTGCCCGAGGCGTGGGAGGACTACTGGAAGTGGATAGATAAACACCAGAACTCCCCGCGGTTCAGGACTGTCCAGGTGTAGGGGCTACTTCGGCTTCCTGCCCGCCGCCTGGCGGCGAGGATCCGGGAGGGTGCTGGTAGCGTACGTTACGTGAGAGTGAGCAAGGCGCCAGGCCCATAGCAGGCTGCTGAAAAAGGGGAGTCCAGAGGGGCGAAGCCCCTTTGACGGGGGTCTGGGGGTGTCCCCCAGATACAACTTCTTCCCCCTTCCTGGCCAGGAAGGGGGCGAGGGGGATGGTCGAAAGGGCTTTTCAGCACCCTCCTAGGAAAGGAGGCACCATAGACTGGACCTTGCTCAAGGCCGTCTTCGTGCTCGCCTTGGCCCTGATGGCGTCCGCATGCCGCCAGGCCGGGGGCGAGTCAGCGTACATCGAGCTGCTCAAGGCGGTCCCGGACACGAAGGAGACGCGGGCCTACGTTGCCCTGAACGACTACGAGGCCGTCCGCCAGGCCTACGGGGTCCGCCCGCCCCGGTCGAATGAAGGGGACGATCTGCTGGACTACTTGCTTGACCTGTCGGGGCCTCTCTTAGAATCGGGGGGGCGGTGGCGGCCCATCGGAGCCACGTGGATAAGCGGGTATGGGCAAGCCCAATACTTGGAAGTAAGAGCAAGCCCGATATCGCGGTACGTGGGCTTCGGTATCCGGGACGTGACCATGGACGTGCAGGCAGGGGCGCCTCCCGGCGTGTTCGAGGCGGCCCGCGGGAGCTTCGACCCCGAGGAGACGGACCGCCTTCTCCGAAGGTGCCGGGACTGCCCGAAGGAGGCCCTGGACCGCTACGAGGACCGGGAGTACCAGGGGGTGGCCATCCACTCCTGGGGAGACGGGCTACAGGCGAACTTAACCTTGCGGCTCTCGCCTCCCGTCTTCGATCAGCTTGGGCGGGCGAAGCCCCTGGCGGTCCAGAAGGAGTGGGTCTTCGGGACCACCTCTGTGACCGGCCTGCGGGCGATGATCGACGCCCAGCAGGGGAGGGGGCGGAGCCTGGCGGACCGGGAGGAGTTCCGGCTGCTGGCCCAGGGGCTGTCCCGGTTGGGCGCCCACACGGCTTTCATGAGCGACCAGACCACGGGGCTCGAGGACCTGGCGTCCTGGTTAGGGACCGCGTTAGGGACCGAAGTCGCCAAGGAGCAGCTTGCGCTCCTGTCGAAGGAGCCTTTGCTGAGGCCCTACCGGGCCTATGCCATGGGGGCTGGCAAGGACGAGGACGGCCGGTACGCCGTGGTCGTGCTGGTCCACGCGACGAAAGGCGCGGCCTCCGAGAACGTGCGACTTCTTCCTCGCCGGATCCGGGAGGCCAAGAGCCTGTACAGCGGCCAGGCGTGGTCGTCCCTCATCGAAGACGTGGAGGCCGAGGCTGAGGGACTGGTGCTCCTGGCGAAGCTCCGGGGCGACAGGATCCACAGGGCATGGGCGGAGGTGATCGCACGCAGGGACTCTCTCCTGCTGCACGAGTAGCCGGCCCAAGAGGACCGGTGGCTCTCGTGCGCCCTTGCGCCGGAGGACCTGGGGATCGCGCGCGCCCCCGGCTTGAGGCCGCCCTGGAATGGCTGGCGAGGGGGGGCCCTCGGCGTCTCGCCGGGAGAGAAGCTCCCCGTAGGGGGTGTTTGAGCGCCAACGGCGGGTATGGTACCCTCGCCGTGATGGGCCGCGGCCTCGTTCGGCGGAAGGAGGAGCCATGAAGCGCCCGGTGGAAGTGGGGGTCCTCGTTCCCAACGGGTTCATGGGGAAGGCGCCCGAACCCCAGGAGTTCGCGGAGTTCTTCCGAGCGGTGGAAGAGCTGGGGTTCCACTCGCTGTGGGCCATGGAGAGAGTCATCCACGCCCAGGCCACGGTCTATCACCCGTTCACCACCCTGGCATGGGCAGCCAGCATGACGTCCCGAGTCCGGCTAGGGACGGCGGTGGTCCTGGCCACCCTCCGGCACCCGCTGCTCCTGGCCAAGGCCGCCGCGACTCTCGACTACATGTCCGGAGGGCGGTTCACCTTCGGCATCTCCCTGGGCGGCCGGCCCGAGGAGTACCAGACCCTGGGCATTCCCATGCGACAGCGCCCCCGTCGGCTGGAGGAGACCATCGCTCTGCTCCGGCAGCTCTTCTCTGGGAAGGAGGTCTCGTTCCAGGGGCGGCATTTCCCCTATGAAGGGCCGAGCGTGGGGCCCCGGCCCAGGACAGCCGGCGGCATCCCTATCGTCCTGGGCGGTACGGTGGAGCCGCTTCTCAGGCGAGCCGGCGCCCTGGCGGACGGATGGATTGCCGGGGCCACGGGGACCTGGACACCGGAGCAGTTCCGCGAGAGGTGGCAGAAGGTGGAGCGGTATGCCAGGGAGGCGGGCCGGGACCCGAGCACCCTGGAGGCGGGGATGCAGCTCTACTTCGCCGTGGACGATACGGCGGAAAAGGCCCGGCAACGCCTGGCCCCTCGCGTCTCCGGGTACTACGGGCCGCGCTTCGACGCCGAGAAGTGTGTCTACGGGCCACCCGAGGTCTGCGCTGAGAAGCTCCGGGCCTTCGTGGACGCCGGGGTGAGGACCCTTATCCTGTCGCCCGTGTGGCCGTCCGTCCGGGAGCTGGAGCGGATTCAGCGGCAGGTGGTGCCTCTCCTTCGTTGACGTTGTCGCCTGGCCGGGATGGTCCCGCCAACGCGCGAGGGACCTGCACGGCTGTTCGGCGGATGGCGCTGGTCTGCGGGCGGCTGGCTGCTGCTGCCCTGGGCGTCGGCGTGCTGGCGCCTGCGGCGTGCCCGCGCCCACAACGACGCCCACGCTGGCCCCGGGACGGGCGACGCCGGCCGTGGAGCAGCCTCCAACGGCGGTGCCTGCGCCGAGGTCCGCGCTGGGCGAGGTAGAGGTGGTCCTGCGTGCCGAGTCGGTGGAAGGTTCCGTCCGCTCACTCAGGTTCACCGCCGATATCGTGGGTGGGCCAGACAACAATCAGGACCTCTACTGTACGAGCACTCTCTGGGACTTTGGAGACGGCCTGAGCCTTATTGCCACGCCTTCCTGTATCGCCTGGACACCTGAGGTGAAGATACCCCGCGATTTTGAGCAGACACACGCCTACGCGCCAGGCACGTACGAGGTGACCTTTAGCCGTGGGACGTTGGAAGCTCGCCTCGTGGTGGAGGTGCCGTGATGATAAGACGCGAGCTGGCTCTCCCAGCCCTCGTCGTTGTCCTTCTGCTGGCACTGGCGGCATGCACCCAGGCGAGTCCTGCGCCCATGCCGACTCCCACGCCCACCATACCCGGCGACCCTGTCGTGACCTGTACGGCTCGACCCCAGGGTCCGCCGTGTGGGCCCGGCGCCGAACTGGGGAAACTGTACCCGTTCGCCCTGTACACCCACTGCGGCGTGCGAAGCGCGTACTTCGACGGGCGGCGCTGGATTGCGGACCCTGTGCTCTCGGACGAGAGCGGGAACCCGCCGCCGGGGTGGGGCAACCCCTCAGAGAGGGGCACAATGGTGCTGGTCAAGGAGGACCTGGCACGGTTTACCAGCACTTCTGGCAACACGGCCGAGTTCAGGCCGTTACCCGAGGGGGAGGACTATCCGTGGGGGCCATGCAGCTAGTGTCCCGTAACTGAAATACCCATACGAACTGTCATTGCGAGGACTCCGGCTTGCCGGAGGACGAAGCAATCTGGAGGAGGGGTGGACCCCCGCAGCCAGATTGCCACGCCCCGATTTCATCGGGGCTCGCAATGACATTGACGACGAACTTCAGGGACACCACAATAGAGCGGGAAGCGGCGTACGAACGCCGCGATCACCTCTGCCAGCGCCTCTGCCCGCAGCTCCGCCGCGTTCCGGTCCGAGTTGGGCAGGGTCACGGTCTCGCAACGTTGGATGAGGCTGGCCACCTTCCTGGCGTGGCGAAGGAAGCTTTCCTCGAAGGGGCTGTCGGTGGCGATGAGCAGCGTAGGGGCGAGGATGAGGGGCAGCCGGGAGGCGGCATCGTACGTGGAAGAGGCCCGGAACCTTTGTACGGCGCACGCCCTGCTCTGAAGCCAGTCCAGCACCCAGCGGTCCATGAACTCGACGAGCGCGGAGGGCAAGAAGTCGTGGACGTTCTGGAGCGGCGGGCGCTGGGAGCGCTTGGGGCCTGGGTTGTCCACATGGAACCACATCTTCAGGACTTCGCTGTAGGCTTTCATCCAGATCTTTTGCAGGTGGGAGCCATCGGTGGAGCTCTCCAGAGGGAGGCCGGCGATCCTGGCAGCTATGGTTTCCCGCTGTTGGGAGTCCTCCACCCAGGGGTAGCTGAACAGGACAAGGCTCTCCACCCGGTCCGGCCAGCCTGCCGCCACCTCACCGGCGACCACCGTACCGGTGCGCAGGCCGAACAGGTGGCACCGCCGGATGAGGAGGCCATCGAGCGCGTGGACCACGCAACGGGCCAGGTCCTCCAGCCGGGCGTTGGGTGCCATGGGATCGGAGTTCCCCGCCCCCAGCATGTCCAGGGCCACCACCCGGTAGTCCCTGGCCAGCAGGGGAAGCAGCTTGGCATACATCCGGGACGACCGGGGGGCCTCGTGCAACAGCACCAGCGGCTCTCCGCTGCCGTCCTCCACGTAGTAGACCTGGCCTTCAGGGGTGTCCACGTAGCCGCGTTTCATGGATGTCCTCCCATAC
This sequence comes from Chloroflexota bacterium, assembly GCA_016202425.1. GTDB lineage: Bacteria > Chloroflexota > Dehalococcoidia > Lucifugimonadales > JACQOS01 > JACQOS01. The sequence goes on along the minus strand of JACQOS010000057.1, from coordinate 5,461 downwards.
CCGGGGGGCCTTCGAGCGGAGCGGGGGCGACGACGCCGGCGCCTATGTTAGCAGGGCCCGGGGGCGTGTCAATCGCAAGAACGAGGGGGCGTGGGCGACTCGGCGCCTGCCGTGTCTGGAGGTGTGGGCTGCTTTGCTGGCCCCTGCCCCTTGCGTTTTTCCCAGCGGAGGGTTATAGTAGTGGCAGAAAGCGATCACCTCTGTTCACGAGCTGCCGGAAGGAGGTGGGCATGGTCCGCCAATACGAGTGGAACCATGTCTGGCACTTTCCTAGTCCTGGCCCCCGCTGGCGGTCGCGGTGAGGTGAGCCGTAGGGCCAGCGAGGGCACGAGGAAGCCGGCGGCCCCGCGCTCGCGAAAAAGGTAGCTGAGCCGCTTCGTGCAAGCGCCGCTCCTTCTGGTCTGAGGGACCAGGCTAGCGGAGCCAAAGGTAAACAAGACCCCCATCGGCAAGGGTGGATACTCGCGCCGATGGGGGTCTTGCGTCGGGGGCTCTGTACCTTGGGAGGGCTAGCCTCTCCGCCCGTCCCGCTGCCGTACGACCGCCTCGACGACGGTCAGCGCCTCGTCGATGTCTACTGCGACGATACCGTAGTGGGTGACCATGCGCACCCTGCGGCCGCCGAGGTAGGAGGTCAGGACCCCACGCTCTTTGAGCTGGGCCATGAACTCCTCGGCCCGCATGGCAACGACTTCGAAGGCGACGATGTTGGTCTGCACGCTGTCGCCATCCAGCGCCAAGCCCTGAAGGCGGGCCAGGCCCAGGGCCAGGCGGCGGGCGTTGGCATGGTCTTCCGCTAGCCGGTCGACCATGGTGTCCAGGGCCACCAGCCCGGCGGCGGCGAGGATGCCCGCCTGGCGCATGCCTCCTCCCACCATCTTCCGGTGCTTGCGGACCCGGGCAATGGTCTCCCTGGTGCCGCAGACCAGCGAGCCCACCGGGCAGGAGAGGCCCTTGGAGAGGCAGAAGGAGACCGTGTCTGCCGCCCGGGCCAGCTCGGCTGCGGGGACCTTCAGGGCAACGGCAGCGTTGAAGATGCGGGCGCCATCGATGTGCAGGGCGGCCCCGTGGCGCTGCGCCACCTGGGCGATGGCGGCGGTGTCCTCCGTGTCCAGGACAGCGCCGCCGCACCAGTTGTGGGTATTCTCCAGGCAGACGAGGGCGGTTCTGGGCTGGTGGATGCCCGGCCTCCGCACGGCGGCTTCCGCCTCTTCCGGGTCCAGCATGCCCCGGGGCGTGTTGCGGACGGTCCTGACGTGGATGCCTCCCAGGGCGGAGACCGCGCCGACCTCGTTGAGGAACACGTGGGCCCGGTCGCCGACGAGCATCTCGTCGCCCCGCTGGCAATGGGTGAGCGCGGAGGTCAGGTTGGCCATGGTGCCGCTGGCTACGAAGGCGGCCGCCTCCTTTCCCAGTCGTGCCGCCGCCACCGCCTCCAGGCGGTTGACCGTCGGGTCCTCGCCGTAGACGTCGTCCCCCACCTCTGCCTCTGCCATGGCACGCCGCATCTCCGGCGTTGGCTGGGTGACCGTATCGCTCCGGAGGTCAATGGTGCGCATGATTGCTCCCGAAGACAGGATAGCCCCTATTGTACCTGCTTGGAGTGCGGGCCGCTTGTAGGGTGGGGGCCAACCCCATAACATGGCTGTGAGGAAGCAGCAACCGTGGTGGAAACCCGCATAACCTTTTCCTCTGGGTCCCTGGCTCTGGAGGGGAGGCTGCGTCTGCCCCCGGGAAAGGGGCCTTTCGCGGGCGTGGTTCTGTGTCACCCCCACCCGCTCTACGGGGGCACCATGGACAACGGCGTGGTGACAGGGATGGCGCTTGCCCTGCTCCGGCGGGGCATGGCGAGCCTCGTCTTCAACTTCCGGGGCGTGGGGCGAAGTCAGGGCACCTATGACCAGGGCGTGGGAGAGCTGGAGGACGCCCTGGCCGCCGTGGAGCACCTTCGCGCTCAGAGCCAGGTGGATGGCGACCGGGTGGGGATCGCCGGCTACTCTTTTGGCGCTGGCGTTGCCCTGGCGGCCACTTCCCGGTACGAGGGCCTTCGGGCCGTCGCATGCGTAGCGTGTCCTCCTCCCGTGCTCGCGGACGTGGCGGCCCAACGGGTCAAGCAGCCAAAGCTGTTCGTCGTGGGTACTATGGACCAGGTGGTGCCGCTGGAACAGTTCCAGGGCCTCGTGGAGCGCTTCTTGTCCCCCAAGGAGGTGGTCGCGCTGCCAGGTGGCGATCATTTCCTGCGGGGATATGAGGCGGTGGTGGGGGAGCATGTGGCCGAGTTCTTCACGCGGTCGCTGAGCCGGGCCTAGCAAGCTGCGCCCTCCGTATGCAGGGCCTTTCAATTGTCGGCTTCACCCCCTCTCTGACTCTCCCCCGTGCAACGGGGGAGAGAAATCCCTTCCCCCGCTCGCGGGGGAAGGTTAGGATGGGGGTGCAGGAGCTAGGGACTGCTCTTATGGATAACTGAAAGGCCCTGCCTCCGTATGTGCTCTGTCCCACCAATTGGCGGCGGCTGTGCTAGACTGGTACGTGCTGTGGACCCCTTGTCTCCCGATCAATCAGCGGGGCCAGGTGCCGGAGAGCCCGGCGCGCTGGCGGCGGAGGTTGCACCTACCGCCGGGCCTGCGCCCGCGAGGCGGGCCCTCGCCTGGTGGCTGGACCTGTACCTGGCCGGGGTCCTCATCGCTACCTTCGCCATCGACCAGGTCACCAAGCGGCTGGTCCGGGACAACCTGCCTCCGGACGGCTCTATTCCGGCGGAGGGCCTGTTCCGCATCACGCATACCACCAACACCGGCATGGCCTTTGGCCTGTTCCCTGGCCAGAACACGCTCCTGGTCTTTGCCTCCCTGATAGGTATCGGCATCCTGCTGGTGTTCTTCCGGAACCAGCCGATCTCTCCGGTCTGGCTCAGGGCCAGCCTGGGACTTCAGCTCGGTGGCGCCGCAGGCAACCTGGCGGACCGGCTCACCCTGGGCACCGTTGTGGACTTCATCGACGTGGGCGTCTGGCCCGTATTCAACCTGGCCGATTCCTCCATCGTCGTGGGACTCGTCATTCTGGCCTGGTTCCTGCTGCGCCCTTCAGCCGAAGGGCTGCGCACTCCCAAGAGACCGTTGGCCAAAGAGCAGCCCTCCGGCCCCGAGCCGCCTGCCCTTGCGTCCGAGCCCCGGCCTCCGGGGGAGTAGGGGTGTCCCAGACCCTGTCGCTGGTGTGCGACGCGCCGGGGGAACGGGTGGACTCCTACGTCGCCCGCCAACGTGCCGACCTCTCCCGTTCGCAGGTCCAGCGCCTGGCACACGACGGCCTGCTGCGGGTCAACGGTCGCCCGGCCAGGGCCTCCATCCGCCTCAAGGCGGGCGACCTCGTCGAGCTCCTTGTGCCCGAACCCCCCGCCAACCTCGCGATGGCGGAGCCCATGCCCCTCCAGGTGGTGTACCAGGACCCGGACGTCGTGGTCATCGACAAGCCGCCGGGCCTGACCGTCCATCCCGCTCCCGGCCATCCGCGAGGGACCCTGGTGAACGCCCTGTTGGCCCGGTACCCGGAGCTCCGGGGAGTGGGTGATGCCACTCGACCCGGGCTGGTCCACCGCCTGGATGCCGATACCTCTGGCCTTTTGGTGGTGGCCAGGACGGAAGCGGCTCGCCTGAACCTGGCCCGTCAGATAGAGAAGCATAGCGTCCGGAAGGTGTATTTGGCCCTGGTGCGGGGTTATCCCGACCCTCCAGAAGGGCTGATCGAGGCCCCGGTGGGGAGAGACCCGAAGAACAGGAAGCGGATGGCCGTTGTTCCCGGAGGGCGCTCGGCAACCACCGAGTACCGGAGGCTCCAGAGGTTCCGGGGATTTACGCTTCTTGAGGTGGTGCCCCGGACGGGCCGGACGCACCAGATCCGGGTGCATTTGGCGTCGCTAGGGCACCCGGTGGCCGGCGACAAGGTGTATGGTGGGCGCGTCCCCTTTTTGGACAGGCAGTTCCTCCATGCTTACCGGCTGGGGTTTCGGCTGCCGCGCTCAGGGGAGTACGTGGAGTTCACCTCGCCGCTGCCGGAGGAGCTAGAGGAGGTGCTTGGCGCGCTGTCAGAGGCGGTAACGCTGCTGGAAGCACCCGATAGGTGAAAACAGGAGACCTGCTCCGGGGAGGAACAGCATGGTTGGACAAGCAGCGCAGCGAGCACGCGTTCGTACCAGTAGCTTACTAGAGAATGCCCTGCTGGGCGTGCCGTTGTCGCAAGTGCCGCGCTTGATGCCCGGCGTCGCCATGGCGGTGGTCGTCGTCATTGTCGCCATTGTGGTGGCGGATGCTTTGAATCGGGCCTTGGGCTTCTCCGGAGCTGTGAGCTCCATCATGGTGGCGATTATCCTGGGCATGATTGTCCGCAATACCGTTGGGGTGCCTCGATGGGCCTTGCCAGGAATCGACTTCTGCCTGAGGAGGCTGTTGCGGCTTGGCATCATCTTCATGGGCATTCGCCTGAGCATCTTCGACGCTCTGAAGATTGGCGCATGGGGCGTTCCCATCGTCGTGCTGTGCGTTATCGCTGGCTTGGCCGTTACAAGCTACGTCACACAGAGACTGGGCCTATCCCGGCGACTGGGTACCCTGATTGCTGTGGGAACGAGCATTTGTGGCGCGTCGGCTATTGTGGCGACTGCGCCTGGCATCAAAGCCCGGTCCGAGGAGGTAGCCTACGCCGTGGCGAACATAACGGTCTTTGGTGTCGTGGCGATGCTACTGTACCCATTCCTGGCTAATTTCTTGTTTACTGGGAACCTTATAATGTCAGGCTTGTTCCTTGGCACAGCGGTCCACGAGACGGCCCAGGTAGCGGGAGCGGGGCTGATCTACGACCAGACCTTTCCGACTGCTGCTCGGCCAACGGCCGCTGATGTAGCGGTGGTAACGAAGCTAGTTCGAAACATGTTCATGGCGCTGGTGATCCCATTCATGGTGTACCTGTATGCTCGGAATGCGGGTGCTGACAACAATTCTCCCCGCAAGGTGAATGTGACCCGACTGGTCCCGCTGTTCATCTTCGCGTTCTTGGCACTGGCTGTAGTGCGGTCCATTGGCGACGCGGGCTTGCAAGGGGATGGACTGGCCTTTGGCCTATGGGGCAGCGCTGCATGGCATCAGGGGACTCGCTTCTTCATTCAGCTATCCGGGCATACACTGGCTGCCGCCATGGCTGGCGTAGGGCTGGGGACGTCTTACAGCGCGCTCAAGGGACTCGGCATCAAACCCTTCTTTGTGGGACTGTTGGCGGCTTTGATCGTTGGGGCGGCCAGCTTTGTTGCTGTGATGGTGCTGGGGCCACGCCTGGCGGTGTAATGGTTGATGCTGTTGGTAAACGTCATGCTGGGGTTGAGCATAAGAAGCCCTGCTTCGTCACGAGAGGCGGTTCCAAAAGTCGCCCTGCCATTGGGGTAGAGTGCCTTCGGACGCAGTCCGGGGTGGGT
>JACQOS010000044.1 GCA_016202425.1 Chloroflexota bacterium | reverse complement strand
GGTCTGGGCAGTGCCCAGTGGGGGACACCCCCAGACCCCCGTCCCTTCGACTTCGCTCAGGGCAGGCTCCGTCCCGACTCTCGGGACTCTGGACTCCCCTTTTTCAGCAGCCTGCTAGACGGCGCATTCCCCTTCGCCGCGCTCCACCTTGAAGAGCACCGACTTGCTCCAGTCAACGTACAGGTCAAGGCTATCCCTGCCCAGAGGAGCAACATCCCTGTACTTGGCTGCCAGGGACTGAAAAGGCGCTACGCCAAGCCGGTCTACGAACCGGTTGAACTCCTCTCCCTCCTGTCGGTGCTCCTTGTAGAAGGCGACGACCTCTCGCACCAGCTCGGGGGCCCGTTTGGCAGGCACCTTTATCCCCGGGAGCCTCTGGCCGAACCGTGTGTCCAGCACGTCTCCTCGTCCGTACTGGCCGCCCAGGAACACCTCGTAGGCGGGGACCTGCTCTCCCGAGGGGCCCTTCATCGCCCCTCCCTGCAACCCGATGTTGGCGACGTGGTGCTGGGCGCACCCGTTGGGGCAGCCGCTGATCTTGATCCTGACCTGCTGCACCAGCGCGTCCTCCATCAGGCCATTTGAGGAGGCCAGCGCCTCCCGGACAGCCCGGCCGAGCCCCATGGACGACGTGATGCCCAGCTTGCAGCTATCGGTCCCGGGGCAGGCTACGACATCGCTGACGGTGTTGGCCCCGGGCTCTGCCAGGTCGATCTGCTTCAGGGCCTCCCAGACGGCCAGCAGGTACGCTTCCGGTACCCAGCGGAGGGCCAGGTTCTGCTCCTGGGTGACGATGGCCTTGCCCCCGGTGTACCGTCTCACGATGCCCGCCAGCATAGGGAACTGTCGGGCGGCGATGTCTCCCAGCGGCACCTTCACCCAGACCACGTAGTAGCCGGGCTGTTTCTGCGCCAGGGTGTTGGTGCGCCTCCACTCAAGGAACTCCTCCGGTGGCTCCTGGCCGTTCCTGCCTGCCAGAGGCGGCTGTGGAGGGAGTTCCTGGTAGACCACGTCCAGGCCCATGAGGGGCGTGGGGTCAATGGGGCCCGTGGCGTTCAACTCCTCCTCGACTCGCTGCCGGAAGGCGTCAATCCCTATCTTTTCGATCAACACCTTGATCCTGGCCATCATGCGGTTTTTCCTTAGCGTGTCGGCCTTGTGGAACACCGTCCACACGGCCTGGGACACCCGCAGGTAGTCCTCCACGGGCACGAAGTCGTAGAGCGGCTTGGCCAGCCGGGGCATGATGGATGTGGCGCCACCCACAAAGACCCGGAACCCCAGCCTTGGCGAGCCGTTCTCCTCGCGGACCTGGGCCACAAAGGACAGGTCGTGGATCAGCGTGGCCACGGTGTCGTGGTTGGCGCAGCCAGTGAAGGAGGTCTTGAACTTGCGGGGGAAGTTCTGGGTGAGAGGGTGGCGGACGCCGAACCGCACGTACGCCGCAAGATAGGGCGTGGGGTCGAACAGCTCGTCCGGGCACACCCCAGCGGTGGGCGAGCCCACCACATTGCGGACCGTGTTCCCGCAGGCCTCCCGGGTGGTGAGGCTGGCCTCGCCGATAATGCGCATCGCCTCGGCGCAGTCCTCCAGCGGCAGGCCGTGGAACTGCATGTTTTCCCGGGTCGTCAGGTGCCCCTTCTTGAGGGGGGCAAATTTCTCCGCCACCGTCCCCAGGGCTTCCAGGCCCTCGGGCGTCAGGATGCCGCCAGGGATCTTGGCCCGGAACATCTGCCCGATGGGCTGGCGCTGGCCGTACACACCCTGTTTGAGGCGGAAGGGCATGAAGGTCTGCTCGTCCACCTGGCCCGCGCGGAACCTTCGAACCTGCTCTTGGAAGGAGAGCGTCTCCTCCTCCAGGTACGGGATGATGCCCTTTGTCAAGGAGAGGGCCCGCTCCATGCTCTCCCTATGGATGTCTTCCTGCGTACGAGCGATTCCTGCCTCGGTCACCGTATCTCCCCCTTCCGACCTTCCTAGAAGCAAAAAAGCGCTGCGCCCCTCGGCGGTTGGATGCTGAGGGGCGCAGCGCTTGCTAACCCGGTCTTGGCGCTGGCCTTATGGACCGCAACAACAAACGGACGAAAGACGCAAATGCAGCATGTGAAAATTGTAACCACGAAGAAGGCGGCTTGTCAAGGGGTTGACTGGACGGCCGTCCTACCAAGGGGTAAAATCTGGCGCAGTTGACCGCTGGAAGCGGGCCTCGCGGCTGGTGCCTCAGGCCAGCCCGGCCCGAGCACGCTAGGCGGCGGGTAACGGCCAGCCTTTGGGCCGACCCGGTCGGCGCAATTCCGCAAACCCGGTCACCGCGCCGAGGAGGTGCTTCTCCCCCGTGCTCCCGGCGTACGCGAGAGGCCCCTGGGGTCGCGGGCGCCTTTTCCCGGGCGCGCTGGCCTTGGCCGTCGTCCTGCTGTTGGCTTGCCAGCCGGAGGAGGCGGGGCCCGCGGGTGGCCCTACCCTCTCCCCCACCGCCCTGGTAGCGGCCGTTACCCCCTCCCCGGCGCCGACGGCCACGCCGTTGCTACGGCCCACACCCACGGTCGCCATCCCAACGGCGCCTCCCTCCCCTGCCCCTACCCCAACGCCCACTCCCTCTCTCCAGCCAGCACCCACGGTAACGCCTGACCCCACGCCTTCACTCCTGCCGTCCCCTGCGCCCACCCCGTCTCCCACTCCAGCGCCGTCCCCGACTCAGGTGCCCACAGCGACTCCGACCCCCAGCCCTTCTCCCACCGCCATCCCGGTGCTGGCCCCTTCTCCCACGGCTACCCCTACGCCAGCGCCTACCGCCACTCCCTCGCCCGCGCCCACGGCAACTCCCACGCCACCCCCCTCGGGAGGCGGCTTCGTGGCGGCCGCGCCTCCGGCGACCCCCACCACCACCGCCACCGCCACTGCCACACCGACCCGCACGCCTGCTCCCACGCCCACATCCACACCTTCAGGCCCCAAGGTAGTCATCCAGCACGTGGACCTCCAGGCGGAGGTGGTGATCATCGCCAACCTGGGTGGCGCGCCCCAGGACATGAGCGGCTGGACCTTGCTCAGCGTTCAGGGAAACCAGCGGTTCGCGTTCCCGCCTGGCTTCGTGCTCAACCCCGGAGCAACGGTGAGGGTCACCAGCGGGCCCAATGCCTATGCCAACCCTCCCGCCGTCCTTCGGTGGACCACTCAGTACATCTGGAACAATGATGGAGACCCCGCCGTCCTGTACGACAGCCAGGCTAGAGAGGTCTCCCGGTTCCCCTGAGGGCAGCAGCCCGCTAGGAGTAGAGCCCCAGCCGGGTGCCACCCAGCACATGCACGTGGCCGTGCTCCTGGGTCTGCAACGCGTCCTGCCCGAAGTTGGCCAGCAGCCGGAACCCGTTGGGACAGTGCCGGGCCCCCGCCTCCGCCGCCACACGGGCAACGCGGGCGATGATGGGGTCTGCCCAGAGCTGGGCCTGGGTGAGGTGTTGCCGGGGCACCGCCAGCAGCATCACCGGCACCCAGCGAAGGACGTTCCGGAAGACGACCACGTGGTCGTCCTCGTAGAGGATCTCTCCCGGCGCCCTGCGGGCAATGATCTCACAGAAGACACAGGTCCGGAGGGTCAGCGGGTCGCTTCTCTCAGGGCGTCGCATCTATCTGCGGGCCCTGGTCCCCCGGGCCCGTCGACCGCCGCCTCGGAAGTCGGGTGCTCCAATGGGGACCAGCTCCACCAGGCTCACATCCTTCAGCCTGGATGCTACGGCATCGGGCAGGTCTTCCAGCAGTCCTCGAACGGTGATCACCGTGGGCCTCCTGGCCTCGTGCCGCTGGACCAGGATCTGGTAGAGCTTCTCCTCCGCCCAGGGGGTGCTGCTGTGGGCGCCCAGGTCGTCCAGCACCAGCAAGGGTGCCGTGCATATCTCCTCAAAGAGCTGGTCGTAGGAGAACGAACTCTGCGGGCTGAAGGCGGCTCGCAAGTAGTCCAGGAGCCGCGGGACGAAGCGGTACATCGGCTCCTCCCCTCGCCGTCGCCGTTCGTTGATGATGGCCACGGCCAGGTGGGTCTTCCCGCACCCTGTGACGCCCGTCAGCACCAGCCATCCCGAAGGTTCCTGGGCGAACACCCGCGCCGAGTTCAAGGCCCGCCGCAGGCTCTCCTGGCCAGCGGCATCGGCATCGTTTCCACGGACGTCGAAGGTCTCGAAGGTCATGCGCGGCGCCATGTCTTCAATCATGCTGTCTTGCTGCCAATGAGTTGAGGGAGAGCGCCCCAGCTCGACGGTCATCACCAGGCCCTTGTCCTCCAGCCGGGCGCGCAGTGGCTCCTCTAGTTGGGACAGGGTGCCGCTCAGGGCAATAACGGTGGGAAGCTGGAGGTTGAACCTGTGGTTGAGGATCTGGTTCAACTTCTCCCTGGCCCAGGGCGTGGTGGCGTGGGCGCCGAGGTCGTCCAGCAGCAGGACAGGCGCGCCTCGCACCTCGTCGAACCGCCTGTCGAACGTCACCTCGCTGGTGGGAGCGAAAGCCCTTCGCAGGTGGTCAAGCAGGTCAGGGACGGAGTCGTAGAACGCGGGCACACCCCGTTGGGCACAGCGGACGGTCATGGCTGCCAGCAGAGAGGTCTTGCCCGCGCCCACCGGACCGGTAAACAGGAGCCAGCCTTGGGGGGCATCGGCGTACTCCTGGGCTGCCTGGTACGCCTCCCGGAAGCGGCGCTGAAGGTCAGGCTCCGAGGACCGCCCTTCGGGCTTGAGCATTTCGAACGTGACGCGGGCCAGGGGGCCCACGTTACTGTACTGGAGCAGCCGCGCCAGGCGCTCCCCCTCGGTGGCCTGCGCCTGGCAGGAACACGGCTGCGCCTTGCCAAAAGCCGGATGCCCCAGGGGGACCTCTGCCCGCACCCATCCCCGGCCTCCACACCGGGGGCACGGGGCCTCCTCCCCGGCGGCCGGCTCAGAGGGAGCGTCCGTAGCGCCGGAGGTACTCTTTAGGGTCAGCCGCTTCAGGATGTCTCCCAGGCTTTCCATGCCCCTTGCCTTCCGTGGTCCAACGCTCCAGCACGCGAGCGACGTAGCGCCAGCTCCTGCGGTTGTGAACCACAGCCTCCCGGAACGCCTCCTGGATCCATGGCCAGGGGTACGCCGACGCCGCTTCCTTCAGCTCCTCCGCCAGCAGCGGTGTCAGGAGGCCGATGTTCTCCTCGTACAGCGCAAAGATGTTGTCCCTCGCCCCTTCCACCTCCGCGCCTTGTTGGGGGGCCACGGTCTCACCCGAGGCCGCTCTCCGGGCGGACTCCGGCATCTGATTGCGAGCCCGCCGGCCCTGCTCGTCGTTGACCAGAAGAAGGAGGCCGCCTTCCCCCTCGCCACTCCTGTGCTCCAGCAGCGTGCCGCGCTCCACCGCGGCGGCCACACCCTGGCGAATGGCCGCCAGCGGGCCCCCCGGCTGGTCACCCAGCCCCTGCCGCAGGACCCGGTCAGCCAGCAGTTCGTCCAGGCTCAGCCCCGGGCTCTGGCCCCGGCGCTGGTGCAGGAGGGCGAGGACTCGCAGCGTGCACTTCAGCTCCGCCAGGGTCTCGATATCCTGGAGCAGGGTGCCAAAGACATCATTGGGGAGGCAGGTGTACCGTGTGCCGCGAACGAAGCCCGGGTACTTGGCCATCTCATCGGGCCTCCTGCGTTGCCAGGTTCTCGAAACGCGAGAACTGGCCCCGGAAGTACAGATGCACCGTGTCCAGCGGGCCGTTGCGATGCTTGGCCACCATCACCTCGGCGATGTTCTTCGGGTACTTCTGGTCGGGGTGCTGGCGGCCCCACTCCTCTTCGGTAGAGTACACGTCATCCCGGTAGATGAAGGCCACGACGTCCGCGTCCTGTTCGATGCTGCCGCTGTCCCGCAGGTCCGAAAGCTGGGGCCGGTGGGAGGGCCGTAGCTCCGTGGCCCGGCTGAGCTGTGACACCGCCACAATGGGGGCGTTCAGGTCCCTGGCCATCCCTTTCAGGGAGCGGGAGATATCGCTGAGTTCCTGGACGCGATTGTCTTGCCGCCCCTCTCCTCGCATGAGTTGCAGGTAGTCCACGATGAGCAGGTCCACGCCTCTCTCCAGGTGCAGGCGGAGGGCCTTGCCCCGCAGCTCTGCTATGGTCTGAAGGGGCGAATCGTCGATGTAGATAGGCAGGTCGGAGAGCACCCCCACCGCCTCATGGACCCGCACCTGCTCCTTCTCGTTCAGCAGGTTCAGGCGAAGCCGGTGGCTGTCCACCTCCGCCTCGCTGGCCAGCATCCGGTACACGAGCTGGTCCCGACTCATCTCCAGGCTGAAGATGGCCGCCACCGCGCCACGGCCCGCGGCGTGGCGGGCGACGTTCAAGGCCAGGGTGCTCTTGCCCAGGCTGGGCCGCGCCGCCAGGATGATCAGGTCTGCCCGCTGTAGCCCCCCCAGGAGCCGGTCCAGGTCCGGGAATCCTGTAGGGACAGGGGCAACGCCGCGCTCCAAGGGGGTGTAGGGCGCCGCCGTATCCTCCAGGTACTGGTCCAGGAGCTCCCGCAGGGGAACGAAGTCCCTGCTCTCCCGCCCGGCGTGCAGGCGGAAGAGCAGGTCGTCGGCCCGGCGGAGCGTGTCGCCCACGTCAGCCTCCGAGGAGTAGGCGATCTCGACGATCTTCTTGCCGGCGTCCGCCAGGTTCCTGAGCGTCGCCGTGCGGCTCACGATGCGGGCGTAGTGCTCGATGTGCACCGAGGTGGGGACCACCTGCACCAGGTGGCTCAGATAGGAAGCCCCGCCCATCCCCTCCAGCCGGTCCTTGGATGCCAGCTCGTGCGCTACCGTGACCTGGTTGATGGCCTCACTCCGTTGGAGCAGCGCCAGGCAGGCCTCGTAGGCCCACCGGTTGCGTTCGTGGTAGAAGTCGCCTGGCTTCAGCGCGGACGACACCTGGACAATAGTGGAGCCATCGATCAGCAGCGACCCCAGGACCGCCTCCTCGGCGGCCTCGTCGTGCGGGGGCAGTCGGTCAACGTACACGGCCAGCCCTCAACCTTCTGAGTAAAGGATGCATGCCTCTAGCCGCTCTCCCCTTCTACCGCAACCTGCACCGTCGCGACGATGCCCTGGGCGAACCGGACCTCCGCCTGGTAGGTCCCCGGCTCGTGGATGGGCGCCGGGACCACCACGGCCCGTCGGTCTATCTCCCGCTCCGTGAGCCGCGACAGCTCCTCGGCGATCTGCGCGGGGGTGACGGCACCGTAGAACTTCCCCGTGGGTCCCACTTTGGCCTTCAGCGTAATGGGCGTCTGGGCCAGCCGCTCGGCCAAAGCGCGGAGGTCCTGCTCTTCCTTCAGGCGCCGCTCCTCCCCTGCCTTGCGGATGATCTCCAGGCGCTGGAGCTGGTCATGTGTGGCCGGGACGGCCAGCTTCTGGGGGATCAGGAAGTTCCTGGCGTACCCGTTCTTGACCTCTTTCACCTCCCCCGCATGCCCGCTGCCGGAGACATCGGAAAGAAAGATGACGCGCATGGTGTTTGCCTTCTTCCTAGCGTAGTATTTTGGCGCTATGGGAAAACGTTGAGAGCTCACGCGACATGGCTACCGATTGTCCACCCCCTTCTGTGACCATCCCCAAGAGGCCGGGAGGGTACTTTTTGGGAACATGGCGCGCCCCTCAGGCATAGAACGTTTGAGCTATTATAGACGGCCCCGGGCCAAGTTACAAGAAGGGGACACAGGTCCCGCCGGCCTCCCGCAGGCGCTACCGCAGCAGGCGTTCCAGGCCGCGTCGCCAGGTCTCCGCCATGACCGCGACGGGAAGGTCCACCAGCCCAGGGATGAGGAAGTTGGTGCTGGCCGGTGTGACTGCCCCCAGGAGGGTGAAGGGAACCCGGTGCTCCTGGCAAACAGCTTCCACCTCCTTGAGGCGGGCGGGCTCTACGGAGACGACGATGCGGGCCGAGCGCTCCCCGAACAGGGCAGCATCCCAGCGGGCGGCCTTCGGGAAGGAGGCCATAAAGCCGAGGTTGCCCTGAATGGCCGACTCCGCCAGGGCCACCGCCAGTCCCCCTTCAGAGCAATCGTGCGCGGAGCGCAGAAGACCCCGCTGGACGAGCCGGAGGCAACACCTCTGGAGCCAGGCCTCCAGCTCCAGGTCCAGGGCTGGGGGCCTGCCGGCTACCAGGGAGTAGGCCAGCTCCAGGTACTCGCTACCCGCCAGGTACGCTGCTGAGAGCTCCACACTGGGCGCCCCCAGCAGCAGGACGATGTCGCCCGCCCCCTGGAAGGCGCTCTGGCACCGGTGAGCGATGTCCTCCAGCAGCCCCAGGGCGCCCACCACCGGCGTTGGGTACACCGGCTGGCCGCGCGTCTCGTTGTACAGGCTCACGTTCCCGCTCACCACGGGCACTCCCAGGACCCGGCACGCCTCCGCCATGCCTCTCACGCACTGCTCCAACTGGTACGCCACCTCTGGGCGTTCGGGATCGCCGAAGTTGAGGCAATCGGTGATGGCCAGGGGGTGCGCCCCCGCGCAGACCAGGTTCCGGCATGCCTCGGCCACCGCCATGGCCCCACCGGTGTAGGGGTCCAGGTAGCACAGGCGTCCGTTGCCGTCGGCGGTGAGGCCCAGGGCCCGCCGCGTCCCCTTGATCCACAAGAGCGCAGCATCCCCCTGGCCGGGGCCCAGGATGGTGTTGGTCTGCACGTGGTGGTCGTATTGCCGATAGACCCACTCCTTGCTGGCGATGTTGGGACTCCCGAGCAACTGGAGAAGGGCGTTCTCCGCACTGACGGGGGGCTCTGGCAAGCGGCCCAGGTCGTAGGCATGCAGCTCCTCCAGGACTGCCGGCTTCTTGGTCCGGACCTCGTACACCGGCGCCTGGGCCAGCAGGGCCACGGACACGTTCGCCACCTCCTGGCCGCCATCAAGCACGCGGGCACTCTCCTCAGGGGTCACCGTTCCCATCACTGCCCATGGGATATCCCATTTCTCGAACACCCCTTTGACACGCTCCAGGTTTTCGGGCGGCACGACGAGGAGCATGCGCTCCTGGGACTCCGACAGCATCACCTCGTAGGGGGTCATGCCTTCGTCGCGCCGCGGGACCTGGGCCACATCCACCACGAACCCTCTCCCCCCTCGGGCCGCCGACTCCACGACCGCAGTGCTCAGGCCGCCCGCCCCCAGGTCCTGGAGACCTTCCAGCAGCCCTGCCCGCGCTACCTCCAGGCACGCCTCGATGAGCAGCTTCTCCAGGAAGGGGTTGCCCACCTGCACGGCGGGTCGGCGCTCCTGATCCTCCTCGAAGGTCCGCGAGGCCAGGCCCGAGGCACCGTGGATACCGTCGCGCCCCGTGGCTGCTCCGACCAGCACCAGGAGGTGTCCTGGGGTCCGGGCGGCAGCACGCATGAGGTTCTTGATCGGGGCAATGCCCAGGCAGAGGGCATTGACCAGGGGGTTGTCCCGATAGGCCTGGGAGAAGAACACTTCCCCCGCCACGTCCGGGATGCCGATACAGTTGCCGTACCCTGAGATGCCCGCCACCACGCCCTGGAACAGGTACCGGCTCCGGGTTTCCGACAGGGGGCCGAAGCGCAGCGAGTTCACCAGCGCGATGGGGCGCGCGCCCATGGCCAGAATGTCCCGGACAATCCCTCCCACCCCCGTTGCTGCCCCCTGGTACGGCTCCACCGCCGACGGGTGGTTGTGAGACTCGATCTTGAACACTGCCGCCAGCCCATCGCCGATGTCCACGGCTCCGGCGTTCTCTTCCCCCGGGGGGATGAGCAGCGCGGGGCTCTCTTTCGGGAAGAGGCCGAGTAGCTTCCTGGAGTGCTTGTAACCGCAGTGCTCGCTCCAGAGAGTGCCGAACAACCCCAGCTCCACCGGGTTGGGCTCCCTGCCCAGGCGCTCAACGATGACCTCGTACTCCTCAGGAGTGAGGGCGATCTCCTCCAGCGTCTCTCGCGCTACGGGCATGGTGACCTCGCTCGACTTTGCCGACGGTGATCAGGCCGACCCCGTCACGACCGCCAGGCTCCTAGCTCCTGGCGCCGCTTCGCGGGGGAGCAGCAGCGGAGAGGCCCGTCCTTCGGCCCGTGGCGAAGGAGACCATGGACTCGAAGATGAGCCGGCCATCGGCGCCGCCCAGGAGACCTTCACAGCAGCGCTCCGGGTGGGGCATCATGCCAAGCACGTTTCCTCGGGTGTTGGTGATGCCGGCGATGTTCTCCAGCGAGCCGTTGGGGTTGGCGCCGGGCGTGATGTCGCCCGAAGGGTCGCAGTAGCGGAAAATCACCTGGCCTCTGGCGTTGAGTTCCCTCAGCGTTGCCGCATCGGCGTAGTAGCACCCCTCTCCGTGGGAGATGGGGACCCGCAAGACCTGCCCCGGCGTGCACGTGTTGGTGAAGGGCGAGTCGGCGTTCTCCACCCGCAGGTGGGTCCACTGGCACCGGTACTGGAGATGATGGTTGCGCGTGAGCGCGCCGGGCAAAAGGCCTGCCTCACACAGGATCTGAAAGCCGTTGCAAATCCCCAGCACCAGTCCACCTGCCTGAACGTACGCCTCCACGGCCCCCATGACGGGCGAGAACCGCGCAATGGCCCCCGCGCGCAGGTAGTCGCCGTAGGAGAAGCCGCCGGGGAGGATCATGCAGTCGTAGGGGGAGAGGTCCCTCTCCTTGTGCCACACGTAGGAGGCATCCTGCCCCAGAACGTCGCGGACCGCGTAGTGGCAGTCGCCATCGCTCCAGGTGCCCGGAAAGACCACGATGCCGAACCGCATGGAGCAGCCTGGCGGCTAGCCTCAGCCCCCCAACAGTTGCGTCACGACGCGGTTCACCAGGGCGCCCTCGGCCTTGCCCTTCACCTGCGGCATGAGCCGACCCATCACCTTGCCCTTGTCCTGGGGGCCACGGGCGGCTACCTCGGCGATAGCGCGCCGGGCCAGGTCGCTCAGCTCCTCCAGGGTCAGTTGCTGGGGGAGATAGGTCCGCAGGATGGCCAGTTCCGCCTCCTCCTGTTCCACCAGGTCGGGGCGGTTCCCTCTCTTGAACTCGGCAATGCTCTCCTGGCGCTGGCGGACCTGCCGGGCCACCACGTTCAAGAGATCACCCTCTTCCAGCGGCTCCCTTCGGGCAATCTCCTCGTTCTGGATGGCCGCGCGCAACAGACGGATGGTGGAGACCCGGCGCTTGTCTTGCTGCCGCAACGCCTCCTTCAGGTCTTCCATGAGCCGCTCTTGGAGAGGCATTGCGGGTCGCGACAGAGGAGGAAAGGGTGTGTGGGGAGAGAAGAGAGGGTCCCTAGCTGCGGGCGCTCTTCCGGCGCTTGGCCGCTGCCTTCTTCTTCCGCCGCACGCTAGGGGTCTCGAAATGCTCGCGCCGGCGTGCCTCTGACAGGATGCCTTCCTGCTGCACCTTCTTGGTGAAGCGCCTGAGCATGCTCTCGAAGGTCTCCCCTTCGGACAACGTCACGAGGGACACGCGATCCCCCTCCTTTCTGGCATATCTCGGGCCCCAGGATGAAGCAAAGACACGGGGGCTCAGGGGGGCATCATAGCTGAGGAAGCTGCCCGTGTCAAGGGAGCTACCCTGCCCAACCGAGGGCCCGAGTTCAGCGGGGACTCCCTCCCTCGTGGCCAGGTGCAGCGTCTCTGTCCCGCGTTCCCCACCAGCGACGGATGCGTTCGGCGACCTCGCGCTCGTACCCCTGGTCCGATGGCTGGTAGTAGGCCCGGTCCTGGAGGTTGGCCGGGAGGTTCTTCTGCCCGCCGAAGTGGCCGGGATAGCTGTGGGCGTACCGGTACCCCTTGCCGTAGCCCAGCTCGCGCATCATGGGCGTGACGGGATTGCGGAGATGCAGAGGCACGGGCTCGTTGCGGCTCTGCTTGACGTCCTCCGTGGCCCGGTTCAGCGCCGCGTAGGCCGAGTTGCTCTTGGGGGCCGTGGCCAGGTAGACCGTCGCCTCGGCCAGGGGGATGGCGCCTTCGGGCATGCCGATGAAGTGCACGGCCTGCTGGGCGGCCACGGCCACGGGGAGGGCCTGGGGGTCCGCCATGCCGACGTCCTCGGCGGCCAGGATGACCAGGCGCCGGGCGATGAAGAGGGGGTCTTCTCCCGCCTCGATCATGCGGGCCAGCCAGTAGATGGCCCCATCGGGGTCCGAGGCCCGGACCGACTTGATGTACGCGGAGATGGTGTCGTAGTGCTGGTCGCCTCCCTTGTCGTACAGCAAGGCCCGGTGCTGGAGCGCGTCCTCCATGGTGGACAGCAGGATAAGGCGGTTGCCGCCCTCGCCGGGCGCCGTCGCTGAGGCCGCGAGTTCCAGGGCGTTGAGGGCCACCCGGGCATCGCCGCTGGCCTGGGTCAGCAGCAGCCTGCGCGCCTCGGCGTCCAGGGATGCCTTCAGAGCCCCTAGCCCGCGCTCCCCATCGGCCAGGGCTCGGTCCACGATGGCGCCGACCTCCTCCTCGGTGAGGGCTCGCAGGGTGAAGACCCGGCAGCGGGAGAGGAGCGGCGCTATCACCTCGAAGGATGGGTTCTCCGTCGTGGCGCCGATGAGGATGACGGTGCCGTCCTCGACGTGAGGGAGGACCACATCCTGCTGGGCCTTGTTGAAACGGTGGATCTCATCAATGAAGAGGATGGTCCGCTGGTCGTGCATGCCGAGCCGGTCCTGCGCCTCCTGGACGATGCGACGGAGGTCGGCGACGCCGGCGGTGACGGCGGAGACCTGATCGAAGTGAGAGCGAGTGATGCTGGCGACGATGAGGGCGAGGGTGGTCTTGCCTGAGCCGGGCGGTCCCCAGAGGATCATCGAAGGGACCTGGTCAGCCTCGATGGCCAGGCGGAGGGCCCGGCCCGGGCCCACCAGGTGCTCCTGGCCCATCAGTTCGTCGAAGGTGCGTGGGCGGACCCGGGCGGCCAGGGGAGCGCCCTTTTGCAAGTGCCGACGACGGCTGTGGTCGAAGAGGGTCACGGAGACTTGGCTCCTGTTGATTGACTTGGCTCAGGCAGCTTCGAGGATTGATTGATTTTCTGCGGATCTTGTCCTTTGGCCCCGTTCACGTTCAGGTGGTTTCCCGGCGGGCCTCCAGATAGGGCTGTTTGATTGATCTCGCCCACGGTGCCTGACATAGGGCAAAGCTGTGATGCACTCCAAGGATAGCAGAGGGGGCGGAGGAGGGATAGGTGGGTGTGGCGACGCAGGGTCGTGGTTCGAAACCCACCCACCCTGAGCCGATCGAAGGGAGAAGCTGCGGGCCTTAGGAAAGGGAAGGCGAGGGATTAGCCCAGCAAGGCCTTGCGCACCACGCCCAGCAGGCCCTCGTCTTCCTCGGGCAGGACGGTGCGGGGGTCCAGGAGGACCCGCTCCTCCTCGATGCGGGCGACGGCGGGAGGCTCCCCCCGGCGGAGGCGGCGGGCCAGCTCCTGGGCGCCGCCCGGGATGTCGTGGGCGTCCAGGGCCACAAGCCAGGTGGGGAGCGTCTCGCCCGGCAGGCTCCCGCCTCCGATAGTGGAGAGGCCCTGCGCCAGCTCTGCCCGAGGTCCCAGGGCCCTGGCCCAGGCCTCGGCCCGCAGGCGCACCTGCTCTTGGGTCAGGGCGATCATGCGCCAGATGGGGATGGCCTGGGTCGCCTCGCCCTTCAGGTAGTGGCGCATGGTGGCGTCCAGGGCGGCCAGGGTGAGCTTGTCCAGACGCACGGCCCTGGCCAGCGGGTGGCGCTCCAGCCTCTGGACCACCTCTCTCTGCCCGACGATGAGGCCTGCCTGGGGCCCGCCGAGCAGCTTGTCGCCGGAGAAAAAGACGAGGGCACAGCCTGCGGCCAGGCTCTCCTGGGGAGTGGGCTCGTGGGCGAGGCCGAACTGGGCCGTGTCCAGAAGGCAGCCCGAGCCGATGTCGTGAAGGACCGGAAGGCCGCGCTGGCGGGCCAGGGCGACCAGGTCGGCCAGGGACGGGCTTTCGGTGAAGCCCAGGACGCGGAAGTTGCTGGCGTGGACCTTGAGGATGGCGGCGGTCCGCTCGGTGATGCCGGCCTCGTAGTCGGAGAGGTAGGTCCGGTTGGTGGTGCCCACTTCGACGAGGGTGGCGCCGCTCTGGGCCAGCACGTCAGGGATGCGGAAGCGCCCGCCGATCTCCACCGCCTCGCCTCGGGAGACGATGACCTCCCTGCCCGATGCGATGGCGGCCAGTCCCAGCAGGACTGCCGCCGCGTTGTTGTTGACGGCGAGGCCGGCCTCGGCCCCGGTCACCTGGCACAGGAGGGAGGCGATCTTCGACTGCCGGGAGCCCCGCTGGCCTTCCGGCAGGTCGTACTCAAGGTCGGAGTAGCCCCGGGCCACGTCGGCGATGGCTTGCAGGGCAGCCCCGCTGAGGGGGGCCCGCCCGAGGTTGGTGTGAAGGACCACCCCCGTGGCGTTGATCACGGGCCGGGGCCAGCGCTGCGCCAGGCTGCGCGCCCGCTGGACGACGCCCGCGGCCACCTCGGCCAGGGATGGAGCGACCCCGCCGTCGGCGATGGTCCTGCGGCCCTGCTCCAGCTCCTGGCGCACCAGGCTCACCACCAGGTCATGCGGGTAGGTCGAAAGGAGGGCCTGGACGTCCTCCTGGGCAAGAACGCGGTCCACGCTGGGGAGGTGCCGGTAGCCTGTGGTAGTACGCTGGGAAGGCCGTTGCTTCATGGGTGCGCCTCTTCAGGGATCGAGGTCCTGATGCGATTGGTGTCGCTTACCGTGTAGTATAACAACGAGGCGGCCAGGCCACTATGAGCAATCATGTTCGGGTCCGGTACGCGCCGAGTCCCACGGGAGACCCCCATGTGGGGAACATCCGTACGGCGCTGTTCAACTGGCTTTACGCCCGCCACACGGGTGGGGCGTTTATCCTGCGCATTGAAGATACAGACCAGGCACGTGCCACGCCAGGGGCCTTGGAGGCCATCTATGAGTCGCTTCGTTGGCTGGGGCTGGCGTGGGACGAGGGGCCGGACAAGGGAGGACCCCATGCCCCTTACGTGCAGTCGCAGCGGCTCCCCCTCTATCATCAGGCGGCGGAGCGGTTGCTTGACCAGAGCACTGCCTACCACTGCTACTGTACGCCTGCGGAGCTGGAGGCCATGCGGCGCCGCCAGCAGGAGGCCAAGCAGCCGCCCCGGTACGACCGTCGCTGTCGGCAGCTCTCGGAGAAGGAGAGCAAGGCCAGGCTGGCCGCGGGCTTGCCCCGGGTGGTGCGGTTCAAGACACCGCTTGAAGGGCCGCCCGTGGTGGTCCACGACCTGGTGCGTGGGGAGGTTGCCTTTGAAGTCTCCGTCCTGGACGACTTCGTGCTGCTCAAGTCGGATGGCTTTCCCACGTACCACCTGGCCAACGTCGTGGACGACCACACCATGTACGTTACCCACGTCCTGCGTGCTGAGGAGTGGCTGCCCAGCACTCCAAGGCATCTGCTGCTTTACCAGGCGCTGAGCTATGACCCACCCCTCCTCGGCCATTTGCCTATCATTCTGGGACCGGATAGGTCGAAGCTGTCCAAACGCCACGGGGCCACATCCCTCCTGGAATACCGGCAGGAGGGCATCCTGCCCGACGCCATGTTCAACTTCCTGGCCCTGCTCGGGTGGTCCCTGGATGAAAAGACGGAGATCATCTCGCGTAGCGACCTGGTCCGCCACTTCTCTCTCGAGCGCATCGTCAAGTCCGCCGCCATTTTCAACGGGGAGAAGCTCCTGTGGATGAACGGCATGTACCTGCGCCAGCTTCCGCCCGACGAGCTGGCCCGGCACGTCCTGGCAGCCCTGGAGGACGCCAATGGGCTCCCTCCTTCCGTGACCCGGCCCCTGGACTCGAAGTACGTCGAGGCCATCATCCCTCTGGTCCGGGACCGTCTCAAGACCCTGAAGGTGGACGAGGTGCGGGACCTTTGCTCCTTTTTCTTCCTGGAACCGCCCCACTACGACGTGCTTCCGCCGGCTCCCAAGGGAATGGAGAAAGCAGCGGCCCGTCGAGCCCTGGAGGCGACCCTTGGGGCCCTGGAACCCCTGGCCCCTTTCACCCCCTCGGCCCTAGAGGGCGTCCTGCGTCCCCTGGCGGAGCGGCTCTCCGTGAAAACGGGGGAGCTGTTCGGGGCCATCCGCCTGGCGGTCACGGGGCGCGCCGCCGCCCCTCCGCTGTTCGATACCCTGGCTGTGCTGGGCAGGGAGCGGGTCCTGGCCCGGCTGCGCCATGTCCTCAGCCTGCTGGGCTAGGCGAATGCCCGTGCGCGTTGCCAGAACCTGCCCTTTGAATTATAATGGCTTTGGCGTTTTCCGCCACCGCGCGAGGGAAACCCCCGGGCGCGGTGTCTAGAAAGGAGAGTCTCGGCGTATGACGTACATCATCGCGGAGCCTTGCGTGGACGTGAAGGACACTGCCTGTGTGGACGTGTGCCCCGTGGACTGCATCTACCAGGAGGAGGACAAGGACCGCACCCTCTACATCCACCCCGAGGAATGTATTGACTGCGCCGCTTGCGAGCCCGTCTGCCCCGTGGCCGCCATCTTCGCCGAGGCGGACGTCCCTGCCCAGTGGAAGCCCTGGACCGAGGTCAACTACCTCTACTTCAAGGACAAGGAAGGCGCCCGCGCCCGGGTCAACCAGCTCAGGCCCGTGGGCACCCCACCCGTCCAGCCCGTCCACTAGCCTAGGGCCGCGAGCCATGCCCTTCCCGTCCTGACTCTCCCCCTGCATCCCGGGAGCGCCGTTCTGAGGTCCTTGGACCGGTTCGGCTGATGGGGCGCACGGTCGGCCCTTCCCACGATGAAGGCCGGGCGGTCCTCCCCTGAGCCGGAGGTGGCTCCATGGACATGCCGCAACCCAGAGAGGTCACTCTTCTCCCCGATGGTGTCCACATCCTGTGGGCCGACGGCCATGGGAGCACGTATCCGCACCGCTACCTGCGAGCCCAGTGCTGCTGCGCCACCTGCATCAGCGAGACCACCGGTCGGCGGCTGGTGTTCCTTGCGGACGTCACCGCCGATGTGGAAGCGCTGGACTGGATGTCCGTGGGCCGCTACGCCCTTCAGTTTCTGTGGAGCGATGCCCACACCACGGGCATCTACCCGTTCACGCTGCTGCGGCAGCTCTGCCAGTGTGACCAGTGCCGCAAGGAGCGGGCAGCTTCCCAGCCGTGACCTCCGGTCAAGGGGCCCGCTTGTCCCCCGGGCTACGGGGAGCTCGGAGCCTTCTCTTCCCCTGAGGCGGGGGTTGCCGGAGCCTTCTCTTCTCCTGGAGCCGGGGCCGCTTCAGGGGCGGGTTCGGGTGCCTTGAGGACCACGCGCAGGCGCTGGAGGGCCAGGGGGGTACCGCCCCGGGTGTCCTTCCTCTTCTTGAACAGTCTGGACCCCTTGTCGGCCTCGGCGGCGGGCACCTCCTCCACGGAGACCACCGGCGGGTAGGTCTTCAGCATCTCCGCCAGCGCCACGGGCTTCTTGATATAGAGCCTGACGGATGTGGACCCTGCCGAGGAGCCGGTCATCTCTTCGATCTCCGCCTTCGCCTCCTGCTCCAGCCACTGAGACAACCGCAGGAGGGTGTAAGCGTCCGGCGCCGGAACCAGCACCAGTTCAATATCGAGGCCCCGCTCTTGCGCCTCTTTGGAGAACTCGACCGACGGCTTGGCGCCCCTCAGTCCGGGAACCGCCACCGCTGGGCGGGGTGGCGCGCCAGGTTGGGCTTCCGCCTCCGCCACCGCGGCCCGCTGCTCAAACAGCGTGGCCGCACCTTGGAGCAGCGCCAGGACCGCCGAAGCGGTGTGGGCATCTCCCAGCCATCTCATCAGCATCTCCTCATGCTGCGTGTCGGTAGCCAGGAGCCACTGGTCCACCTGGCTCCTCAGCGGCGCAGGAAGGGCCCCCAGGAACTGGCCAGCGCGCTTCGGCCACTCCGCCAGGTCCAAGGGAGCCTCCGAGGGCCTTGTCAGCTCGTGGACGACCACCCGAGCGAAGGTGGAGGAGAAGAGCCGGTAAGCGTCCCCCATCTGGTACAGGAGGCCCCGGCGGAGAAGCGGCGACACCAGAGAGGGCGCCTTGCGGCACCACCCCCCCAGTTGGGGCAGCGTCCAGCGGCTCCCTCTCGCCTCGGCCTGGACCTCCAGGAGGGCCAGGAGGGCGAGGAGGGCCATCTCTTCCGGTGCGGCCTCGTCCCAGTACGCCCGCAGGTGCGGGTAGGCCTCCGTCTCGAAGTCCGCCTCCACCGCCTGAAGGCGACGGGCCTCGTCCTGCACCACCTGGTGGGCCTTGAACACCTTGCTGGCGGCCATCTGGAGCAGGAAGGGAATGCCCCCAGCGGCATTCCAGATGTAGCGGACCTCCTCCTCGCCAAACCCCACCTCCGATCCAGCGAGGTACACCCGGAGCAACTCCTGGATCTCGGCTGGGCTGAAGGGCTGGAGGTGCATCGTGGCGAAGATGTTGAAGAAGGGCGAGCTGCGGACAGCGTCCGAGCGGCTGAGGTCCACCAGGTCGTTCTGGCTCGCCGTAACCAGGGCCAAGTTGTGGTGGATGGCCAGGGACCTGAGGCCGTAGTAGAACTCCGGGCCGAAGTTGGCGTTGGTCCCCACGTGCTCGAACTCGTCCATGAGCAGGACGATGCGCAGGCCACGCTGGTCCACCACATCGAAGGCGTCCGCCAGGTCGTACGTGTCGATGGCGTCGAAGCCGCTCACCTCTCGCAACCGCGCCTTCGCCTCCGGGTCCTGGACCTGGGCACTCATGCGGCGCAGGATGTGCTGGTACAGCCGGGTGGGCGTGACGGTCGGGTCCACCATCTGCAGGTCCACGTACAGCATCAGGTGGGTATCCGGGTCCAGGCCGTTCTGCCTCACGACGTCGGGATGAGTGATGTGCTGGAGGAGCGACGTCTTGCCCATCCGCCTGGGCCCAACGACGGACGTGCTCTCGAACTCAGGGTTCCGGAGCCTGGAGAAGACCTGGTCCACCTCGGCGCGACGTCCGAAGAACCGGCCGGGGCTGGAGACCGGGCTTCCGTAAGCGAAGGGGTTGGAGACCGCCATCACTGCCTCCCTGATTCAGATCCCTGCTCAGTCCCAGAGCGCGCCCTTCACCATGGCCGATCTCCTCCTCGGCTCTGTCGCGCCCGACTCCCAGGTTCTCGTCGGCCAAGCTCCACCGTCAGCCTCCGCGACGCCGCGTCAGCTCGATGCCGCCGACGGTAATTTCCTGGTCCCTATCCACCACTGCCAGCGGGGGTTCCGCCAGCACAGGCACGGGGAACAGGAACCATCCCGTCACCGTGGTGCCGTTCCTGAAACTCGTCTTCCCTATGGCGCCACCACCCAGGTCCACGTAGAAATAGGCGTTCCCCTTGCTGTCCTCCAGGACCATGTTGGGGTTCCGCACGTCGTCACCTTTTTCGATCACGAAGTCGAGGCCCCGTACCGTGGCCCGAGCGGTCCATTTCATGTTCACCCGCAGCAGCTTGCCTTCCGATTCGGACTGGATGGTGGTCACACAGGTATCCGTCACCACCTTGCCGTCCGAGCCCGGGACAGGCCGCGTCTCGCACCGGTCAATATCGTACACCACTGCGGGGGTCGTGGGGACTGCCTCCGGTGCTGGACCGGCCGGAGCCCCTGGCAGGAACCTGGGCAAAGCGAAAACGACCCCAAAGCTCAAGGCAAGAACCGCCGCGGCCGTCGCAGCCGCCGCCAGCACCAGGCCCCTGCGGCGGGGCGCCGCTATGGGCGCCGCCACCTCCACCTGGGCTTGCCAGGCCTTCAGCTCTTCGCCGTGCTGGTCCTGGAGCCACTCGATGCGCTGGCTCTGGCGCAGCCACAGGCGCATGAGGTCCACGCTGAACTTGTGCAGGTAGCCCTCCACCCTCGACACGACCTCACGGGCCACCAGGTCCCGCAGCGCCGCGCTCACCTCGTTCTCCGGGGCAGCTAGCCCGTGGCTCTTCAGGGCTATGCCGATCTCCTCCTCCATGATGGCCCTGTTCTCCCGGGCAGCCAGCTCGCTCATGATCAGGAGCACCACCTTCTCCGCCAGGGACGAGTCGTCCCACACGAACTTCAGGTTCACTGTGCCCCGCTCCACCACCTCGGGCAGCACGCTCTCCACCTCCTGGACGCCTAGCACTGGCATCTGGCCAGCGTAGCGGCTGAAGAGGCTGTGGCAGAGCAGTTGCGTGAAATAGGCGTGGCAGGAGGTCACCTCGGCGATCCGTTGGACGGCCTCGTCCGTCACCCGGTAGACCCCCTGCGCCGGCTTGGCAATGAGGGCCTCTGCCGACGGCCTGTCCAGGAAGCTGATCTCCTTGTAGAGGGCCGGGTTCAGCAGGACCTCGAACTCCTTGCTCTCCACCTGTCCCAGCCGGGCGCCGATGGAGAAGATGAAGTTCAGCCGGGGATTGTGCTGGGTAAGGCTCCTGATGAGATCGAACATCTGGGGGTCCAGCTTTCCCGCCCGCACCTGCTCGTCCAGCCGCAGCGCCTCGTCGATCATCAGCAGGAGGTGTCGGTCCCCCAGGGCTTCCCATGCCTGCTCCAGGAATCCCTCCTGGAACTGCTTCAACGGGTTCTGGGCGAAGGCCGCGCTCTCCGGCCTGGGGAGTTCGATCTGCCAGTCCCTCCGCAGTTGCCGCTGAATGGTGGTGGCCAGTTCCCAGAAGAAGCCGCTCATGGAGTCCAGGGAGAGGCCCTGGAGGTCGATGAGGATGGGGACGTACTTGGCATCCAGGTGGTGCCGCATCTGGTACAGCACCGAGGTCTTCCCCGTCCTGCGCTGCCCGTAGAGGACCAGGATGTTGTCCTGGTGCTGGCCCACCAGCGTCCTGCGCACGAAGTCAAAGACGTCCTCCCGGCCAAAGAACATGGCCGACTGGGTGAGAGGACTCCCCGCGACGTACGGGTTGGTCAGCGTCTGCGGCTGCGACTGCGGCTGCAACCCTACCCCCAGGGCACCATTCTGCCGTCTACTCTACCACGTTGCGAACTTGTGAGCCAATTCCTGGAGACTTTCGGCGGCAGAACGGCGTCGGCGGCTACGAAAACAGGCGACAGCAGCCAGGGGGCGCTCGCTGGGCAGGCTACCCTAGGGCGTCAAGGCACTCCCGGACGGGCCGAGCGATACCGGCGAAGATAGGCGTGTCTCGGAGCGTATAGGCGCTGGCTTCCGTTTCCCGCAGCTCCATCACCAGGTCCTGGAACTCCGCCAGGCTGTCGGTCTCGAAAGCCAGGACGAACTCCTGGTCGTCCAGGCCAAAGGAGTAGGTGGTGTTGATGTGGACGCCCGGGTACCGGTGGCCGATGGCGAAGTGCACGTCCATCATCCGCTGGCGCTCTTCCGGGGGCAACCGGTACCAGGCGCGCGTCTTCGCGAAAGGGTAGACGATGACGTAGCGCTGGCCCCCGGGCTGAAGCTGCGGTCTTGTGCCCTCCTGGCCCCGGTGGCGATGCGCGTCCACGTACTGGGAGCGGCGGGTCATGGCCAGGTAGGCGTAGGGTAGCTCCAGGTGGCGCCCCAGGCCCGTCCGCCGCAGCAGCGCCTCCAGTTCCTGGTGCTCCTCCACGCTATGGCCGATGCACCAGAGGAGGAGGTCCGCGTCCGCCCTCAGCCCCACCAGGCTGTAACTTCGGACCTCCAGGTGAGAGGAGACCTCCTCCACCACCGAGGCGAACTCCCGTTTGCCGGCCTCCCGCTCGGGATCGGGCAGGCCCTGCCAACTGGGCGCCGCGCGGTAGAAGGCGTACCTGACGACCTGCCTGCGAGGCTCCGTTGCCATGGTTGGTCCTCCCCTTCAAAGCATGATACGTACCGCGTTTTGGGGAGGCAAGGGGCTATCCTGCGCCTGGAACTCGCAGGGCCTTTCAATTGTCGGCTTCACCCCCTCTCTAACTCCCCTCTCTAACTCTCCCCCGTGCAACGGGGGAGAGAAGTCCCTTCCCCCGCTCGCGGGGGAAGGGACTTCAGTCTCAAGACAACTGAAAGGCCCTGCTGAAGCTCGTACATCACCTTTACAATGAGCGCTCCATACGCTATAATAGCGGCGAGTAAGGGCGTTGTGGAAGTCTCCCTTCGCCCTTGTTTTGTTGTTTCGAGTACGCCTCGCCTGGAGGGGCACGTGATGACCCAGCGGGAGACCTTCCTCACCCCTGAAGGCCTGGCCAAGTTGCGGGCCGAGCTGGAGCACCTGCGAACCGTGCGCCGCCAGGAGGTGGCTGTACGCATCCAGAAGGCCAAGGAGATCGGCGGGACCGTGGACAACGCCGAGTATGACGAGGCCAAGAACGAGCAGGCCTTCGTCGAGGGGCGCATCTTGACCCTGGAGAGCATGATCAACACCGCGGTCATCATTCCAGACCATGCCAGGCCTTCGGAACGGGTGGACGTGGGCTCCGCCGTCACCGTTGCGGACGCCCAAGGGAAGCACCACACCTTTGTCATCGTCGGCAGCGCCGAGGCAGACCCCAGTCATGGCAAGATCTCCAATGAGTCCCCGGTGGGCAAGGCCCTCCTGGGGCGCAGGGTCAAAGAGGTGGCCCACGTTGCCACCCCTTCGGGCGCCATGGAGTTCACCATTCTCAGCATCCGCTAGAGTCCGCCCCTTCCGGGCCATCTCCCAGCAACCCTACTGATCCCGATGCCCGAACCCGGCGAGGAGCTCCGCAAGGCCAGGCTCGACAAACTTCAGCGCCTCCGCGAGCGCGGGATTGACCCCTACCCGCCCCACTATCGCCGGACTCACTCCAACCAGGAGGCCGTAGCCCTCTTTCTGGAGGCCGAGGCGCGTCTCGGCGCCGGCGCCCGGAGCCGGGAGGTCTCCGTGGCAGGAAGGATCGCCGCCATGCGCACCATGGGGAAGGCCTCCTTCCTGGACCTGAAGGACGGCTCGGGGCGCCTCCAGCTCCACCTGCGCCAGGACCTGCTGGGCCAGGCGTATGCCCTGCGGGACGAGCTGGACCTGGGAGACTTCCTGGGCGCCCGGGGAGTGCTCTTTCGCACCAAGACAGAAGAGATTACCGTGGAGGCCCAAGAGATCACTCTGCTGGCCAAGGCCCTCCTGCCTCCCCCCGAAAAGTGGCACGGCCTGAAAGACGTGGAAACGCGCTACCGCCAGCGGTACCTGGACCTCATGACCAACCTGGAGATCCGCCCCGTCTTTCAGGCCAGGAGCCGCATCATCGCCGCCATTCGCCGTTTCCTGGACGGCCGGGGTTTCCTGGAGGTAGATACCCCTGTCCTGGTGCCCGTGCCGGCAGGGGCCATGGCCCGCCCCTTCCTCACCCACCACCACGCCCTGGACCGCGCCCTTTACCTTCGCATCGCCACGGAGCTTTACCTCAAACGCCTCATCGTCGGCGGGTTCGACAGGGTCTACGAGATCGGCCGCGTCTTCCGCAACGAGGGCATTGACGCCGACCATAACCCGGAGTTCACGCTCCTGGAGAGCTACGAGGCCTACGCCGACTACCAGGAGGTGATGGCCATGGTGGAGGAGATGGTCGCCACCGTGGCCCGGGAGGCCACGGGCTCCGACAAAGTCAACTTCCACGGCCACGAGATAGACCTGACGCCCCCCTGGCGCCGGGTCTCCATGCGAGAGGAGCTGCTGGGCAGGACCGGCATCGACCTGGAGGCTTACCAGGACACCGCTGCTCTCGTCGCCGCCGCCCGGGAGCACGGCGTGGACGTGGCGGCCCGGGAGGCCAGGGGGAGAGTCATCGACAAGCTCATCAGCGCCCTGGTGGAGCCCCACCTGATCCAGCCCACTTTCCTCGTGGACTACCCGGTGGAGATATCTCCCCTGGCCAAGGCCAAGGCCGACGACCCCCACTATGTGGAGCGGTTCGAGGCATTTGTCGGCGGCATGGAGATCGCCAACGCCTTTACGGAGCTCAACGACCCCCTGGTCCAGCGCCAGCGATTCCTGGAGCAGGAGGCCCTCCGCAAGGAGTTCGGCGACGAGGAGTTCGACCGCCTGGACGAGGACTTCCTGACGGCCCTCGAGTACGGCATGCCCCCCACCGGCGGCCTCGGTATCGGCGTGGAGCGGCTCGTGATGCTCCTCACCGGCCAGCGCACCATCCGCGACGTGGTGCTGTTCCCCCAGCTCAGGAGCAAATAGGCAATGCTCGACATCGAGCTATTCCGCCGCTCTCCTGACCTCGTCCGCCTGGCCCTGCGCAGCCGGGGCGACGAGGCCGCGCTGCACCCCGTCCTGGAGCTGGATGCCCGCCGCCGCGCCGCCATCAAGGAGGGCGATGAGCTACGGGCGCGCCGCAACCAGGTCAGCCAGGAGATGGGAGCACTCGTTGGCACACAAGTGGCACTGGACAAATCAGGCAATCCACTTCCTGATGAACAACTTACGCCCAAAGAGCAGAAGGCTAAGGTCGATTACCTACGCTTCAGGTCGCTACGCGATGACATGCGGGCCAGGAGCAACCCCATCAAGGCGCTGGAGGAAGAGGTCAAGCGCCTAGAGCAGGAGCTGGGGGCCCTGCTTCTCACGCTCCCTAACCTTCCCCGGCCCGACGTCCCCGTCGGCACCGACGCCTCGGCCAACGTGATCGTCCGCTCCTGGGGCGAGCCTCGCTCCTTCCCCTTTGAACCCCTACCCCACTGGGACCTGGCGGAGCGCCTGCGCATCATCGACTTCCAGCGAGGCGCCAAGCTCTCCGGCTCCCGCTTCTACGTGCTCAGCGGCCATGGCGCCCGCCTGGAGCGCGCTCTCGTCAACTGGATGCTGGACCTCCACACCCGGGAGCACGGCTACACGGAGATCGCCCCACCCGCCCTGGTGCGCCAGGAGGTCATGGTGGGCAGCGGGAACCTGCCCAAGTTCCGCGACAACCTCTACCACGACGACGAAGACGACCTCTGGCTCATCCCCACAGCCGAGGTGCCCCTCACCAGCCTCCATGCCGGCGAGATCCTGGAGCCGGCGGCCCTCCCCTTCTCCTACGTCGCCTGCACCCCCTGCTTCCGGCGGGAGAAGGCGGCGGCCGGGCGCGACACCCGTGGCATCAAGCGAGTCCACCAGTTCGAGAAGGTGGAGCTGTACAAGGTGGTGGAGCCAGAACACTCGGACGAGGTGCTGGAGCGGCTGGTGCGCGACGCCGAGGAGGTGCTGCGGCGCCTGGAGCTCCCCTACCGGGTCGTCCAGCTCTGTACCGGCGACCTGGGCTTCCCCTCGGCTAAGAGCTACGACCTGGAGGTCTGGGCGCCGGGCTGCCGGGAGTGGCTGGAGGTCAGCTCCTGCTCCAACTGCACCGACTTCCAGGCGCGTCGGGCCAATATCCGCTTCCGCCGACACCCAGGCGCGCGACCGGAGTTCGTCCATACCCTCAACGGCTCGGGCGTTGCCCTGCCCCGCCTCATGATCGCCCTCCTGGAGACCTACCAGCAGTCCGATGGCACCGTGGTGGTGCCGGAGGTGCTGCGCCCCTCCATGGGCACGGACGCCCTGGGTGTCGAGTAGAGGGGAAGGTGCCGGCAGGCCCATTGCCGCCGCCCATGCCCTCAGGTATCATGAAGCCACGTGCTGGTGGGAGAGGTGACTTGGGGGGCAGGAGCGCGTTGGTTCCGACGGACGCCATGGGCCTACAGCCGAGGATTTCCCTACCCGGGCCTCTTGTGCGGGCGAGGCAGCCCCTCAGTGGCGGGGACCAGCCTGAGGTGATGCCTTGACTCAGGCGAGGCGCGCCCGAAGGGCAGGCGTCGGCATCGTCTCCTGGGGTGCTTACATCCCCCTGTATCGCCTGCCCAGGAGCGTCATCGCCGCCGCCTGGGGGGGCCGATCGCTGGGAGGTGAACGCAGTGTCGCCAACCACGACGAGGACTCCCTCACCATGGCCGTCGAGGCGGCCCGGGACTGCCTGAAGGGGCTGGATCGCGCCGCCATTGATGGCCTCTACTTCGCCTCCACCACCGCGCCCTACCGGGAGAAGGGCTGCGCCACCCTCATCGCCCAGGTCCTGGGCCTTCCTCGCCGACTGCTCACCGCCGACTTCGCCCAGAGCCTCCGCTCCGGTACCCACGCCCTTCTCGCCGCCACCGCGGCGGTGGCCTGCGGCCAGGCCCGGCAGGTCCTGGTCGTTGCCTCCGACGCCCGACTGGGCTACCCGAAGAGCAACGACGAGCAGCTCTTCGGCGACGGCGCCGCAGCCGTTCTGGTGGGCCAGGGGAACGTGGCAGCGGTCATCGAGGACTTCGTCGCCATTGCCGATGAGGTGCACGATGTTTGGCGCCGGGATACCGACCTCTTCGTGCGTTCGTGGGAAGACCGGTTCGTCATCGAGCGGGGCTACGGGACCAGCCTGCCGGAGGCGCTGCGGGCACTCCTCCAGCAGACGCGGCTGGCGCCCGGCGACATCGCGAGAGTCGCCCTTTACAGCCCCGATGCCCGGAGCGCGGCGGGCATCGCGCGCGCCCTGGGGTTCGACGGGGCGACCCAGCTCCAGGACTCCCTCTCCGGTAGCGTGGGGTGCTGCGGCGCCGCCCAGGCCATGCTCCTTCTCGTTGCTGCCCTGGAAGGGGCCAGGCCAGGGGACCGGCTCCTTCTGGGCAGCTACGGCGACGGCGCCGATGCTGTGCTGCTCCACGCTGCCGCCGAGGTCTCTGAAGGGAGGCGCGGCCTTGGAGTCAGCGGGCATGTCGCCAGCAAGCGTCCACTGGTCTCCTACCAGAAGTACGCCGCCCTTCGGGGACTGGTCCCCCTTCAACCCGAGCCTCCCCTGCGGGTGTTCCCCTTCAGTGGGGCCACCATCACGTGGAGAGAGCGTAGCTCCATCCTGGGCCTCCACGGCAGCCGCTGCAACCAGTGTGGCACGATCCACTTCCCCATCCAGCGCGTCTGCTACCAGTGCCAGGCCCTGGACGAGTTCACGGAGGTCTCCCTGGCAGACCGGCCTGCCCGGGTGTTCACTTTCTCTGTCGACTACCTGGCCGGCGGCGCCGACCCTCCGGTGGTCAAAGGGGTCCTGGAGTCAGAGGAGGGCAAGGCACGCATCGACTGCCTCATAACGGACTGCGAGCCCAAAGAGGTCCGGGTGGACCTGCCCGTGGAGATGACCTTCCGGCGCATGCACGAGGGAGCCGACATGCACAACTACTTCTGGAAAGCCAGGCCGGTGCGCGCCGGTCAGGTCGCGAAAGGAGGCTAGAATGGAGCCGTTCAAGGACAGGGTGGCCATCGTAGGGGCCGGTTGCAGCAAGTTTGGCGAGCGCTGGGACAAGTCCCCTGAGGACCTCATCATCGAGGCCGTCTACGAGGCCTACGAGGACGCGGGCATTGAGCCCAAAGACATCCAGGCGGCCTGGGTAGGCACCGCTCGCTCTGGGGAAGGAGGAGTGAGCCTGGCCGACCCCCTCAAGCTCCGGGACATCCCCGTCACTCGGGTGGAGAACGCGTGCACCACAGGGCACGAGGCGCTGCGCAACGCCGCCTTCGGGATTGCCTCGGGCATGTACGACGTCGTCCTGGCCGTGGGCTTCGAGAAACTGAAGGACGCCGGCTTCGGCGGTCTGGGTGTGGGCCGCGGCACCAGCCCTGTTTACCAGGCCAGGGCTACTGCTCCCGGGTACTTCGCCAACATCGCCACCCGCTACTTCCACGCCCAGGGCTGGGACGAGGAGCGCGGTAAGACCGTCCTGGCCAAGATCTCGGTGAAGAATCACCATAATGGCACCCTGGCTCCCAAGGCGCATTTCCAGCGGGAGGTGACCGTAGAGGACGTCCTGAAGGCGCCCATCATCGCCTGGCCGCTGGGCCTGTTGGACTGCTGTCCCACCACCGATGGTGCCGCCGCGGCCATCCTGTGCCGGGCGGACCTGGCCCGGAAGTTCCGTCAGGACCCCGTGTACATCAAGGGCATCGGGTTCTCCGTGGACCCCATGCTTCCTACCCAGCGACCCGGCTTCGACTACCTGGGGTTCCCCGCCAACCGCAACGCCGCCCGCCAGGCCTACGCCCAGGCCGGCATCAAGGACCCCCGCCAGGACATCGACCTGGCCATGGTCCACGACTGCTTCACCATCACCGAGCTGGTCATCTACGAAGACCTGGGGTTTGCCCCACCTGGAAAGGGCTGGGTGCACGTGGAGGCAGGGACCTTCACCCTGGAAGGCGACCTCCCGGTGAACACCGACGGTGGCCTCAAGTCCTTCGGCCACCCCGTGGGGGCCACGGGGCTGCGCACCACGTACGAGGTGTACAAGCAGCTCCAGGGCCGGGCCGGGCCGCGCCAGGTCAAGAACGCAGAGCTTGGCCTGTGCCACACCCTGGGCGGCTCCCCTCAGGTCTCGTGCGTCACCATCCTGGGCAACAGCCGGGGGCGTTAGCAGGTTGGTGAAAAAGGAGGAGTCCAGAGGGGCGCAGCCCCTTTGGCGGGGGTGTGGGGGTGTCCCCCAGATATAATTC
>JACQOS010000043.1 GCA_016202425.1 Chloroflexota bacterium | reverse complement strand
GTCCCCCACTGGGCACTGCCCAGACCCACGACTCGCTACCGTCGCCTGTCGTAGGTACGCTGCAACGCTGGCGCATGGGGGTACAGGGGGTGAGGGTTTCCCAGATAGCCTCTTGACACGCACCGTTTTCTGGCGTACTATCGTGGTGCGAATTTCATGCACCAAAACGTTGCACATGCGCGCGACTTTTGACATCCCCGACGACCTCATCCAAGACGTGGTGGAGATCACCGGCGCCAGGACGAAGAAGGACGCCCTCCGCATCGCCCTGGAGGAGTACGTCCGCAGCAAGCGCATCGAGGCCCTCCTGGCTCTCCCCGGCACCATCGACATCGAGGACGTCTCAGGGGAGATGGAACGACTGGAGCTAGAGGAGATGCGAGGCGAAGACCTCTCCAGTACCCAGGGCCAAGAGCGCCCCCATCGAAAGGTCAGGGTTGCAGAACACCGCAGGCGTTATCGTTGACACGTCCGTCTGGGTTGACTACCTTCGAGGTCGCAACTCGGGGCGTGCCACTCCCCTCGCTGAACTCATCAATCAGCGCCAGGCCATCCTCTGCGGCATCGTCCTGGCTGAGATCCTGAACGGCGTCCGTTCACCGCAGGAACGGCTCCACCTCAATGACCTGCTCAACGCCCTGCCCTATCGCGAAACGTCTCGCCACACCTGGCTTCGGGCAGGGGAGCTGGCCCACTCCCTCCGCTCCCAGGGCTTCCCCACCCCTCTGTCCGACCTCATCCTCGCCGCCCTGGCCCTGGAGCACCGGTGCGCCCTCCTCACCTACGACCGCCACTTCCACCGCATCCCCCGCCTGCCCCTCTACCAGCCCGCCTGAGCCTCCCTGACCCACCGTTCTCCCCCCCGCCCTGAGCCGAGGCCCTGAGTTTCCCGGAGGGTCCTCTCAAACCGCCACGGGTCCGCTACAATGCGGGACCTGAACAAGGCGAGTGGTACGATTCAATGATCGTCAAGGCAAAGGCGGACCAGCTCAAGCTTCTTCCCTTCACTGACTTTACCTCAGTCACACCCGCCATCAGAATCCAAGACCTCAACCTCAATTGGCGCGAACGTGACCTCCCCGAGCGGCTAAGGACCAAGCACGTCCACCGCCTCCATCCGTACCTAGGCAAGTTCATCCCTCAGCTTGTGGAAATCTTCTTGCGAAAGTACCGGCCTCACCTGGTCGTTGACCCCTTCTGCGGCTCTGGCACCACCTTGGTTGAGGCCGTTGCGTTAGGCATTAACAGCTTCGGTGCCGACATCTCAGAGTTCAACTGCCTACTAACACGGGTCAAGGTAGCAGAGTATGACGTTGACCGCCTCGAAAAGGAAGTCGCAGATATTCTCAAACGCTCCTTCGAAGAAAGTCAGCTGCGCCTATTTGAACACAAAGCACCCTATGCAGAAGGGAGCTATCTTGAACAATGGTTTGCCCCCAAAGCTTTACAGGAACTTTTCGCTTACAGGGATCTCATTGGCAATTATGAATACCAAGATGTGCTGAAGATCGTGCTTTCGAGGGCCGCTAGGTCAGCTCGGCTGACCACACACTTCGACCTAGATTTCCCGAAACGTCCTCAAATAGGACCCTATCAGTGCTACAAACATGGTCGTACGTGTCGTCCCACTGAAACTGCTCGCCGGTTCCTAGTCAGATACAGCAATGACACTGTAAAACGTATCCGTGAATTCGCCTGCATCAGGAAAAACGCCGAAGCAGACGTCGTTTGTGGGGACTCCCGCCAGGTCGAGTTCCCACCATGCGACCTTGTTCTAACGTCGCCGCCCTATGTCGGCCTGATTGACTACCACGAGCAGCATCGCTACGCTTATGAGCTTCTTAGTCTCAGACAGAATAGCCAAGCGGAAATAGGCTCAGCAGCCTTTGGCAATTCTCGAAAGGCCCAGCAAACCTATCTTGACCAAATAGGGGAAGTCTTTGCAAACATCAAACGCTCACTCACAAGGAATGCTCGCCTGGTCGTAATCGTCCACGACAGAAAGAATCTGTATCCGGGACTGGCGAAGCGGCTTGGTTTCAAAGAGGAGGTAGCCATCCATCGGCACGTGGACCGTCGCACTGGCCGCCGTGCCAGCGATTTCTTTGAAAGCGTTTTCGTGTGGAAAGCGTAGAAACATGAAGGCCAGTACTCACAGCAAGGTTGCTACCGTCCTACGTGATTTTGCTGTTGGACAACTGCCTAAGCTCACGAAGTGGTCCGTTGCGGACATACGGCGTGCTTATCCGTTTCATAGGCTTTTCTTCCCAGACGAGGCCATCTTGGCTGCCAGAGTGGAAAGAAGTGTGGTAACCGTAATGGGTGCCTCCCTGTACCCACAGCTAGCGACCACCATTGCCTTGGACAAACATAGAGACGTTCATGCCAACTACTCTATCGCTGGTACTCTGAATGACGCCGCCTGCAACATGATTGAGCAGATTGTTACAGAACTCAGAACCCCTCCGCGAAGAAGGACGACTCCCCGTACGCCAGACCATGCGGCTGAAGTGAGAGATATCCTCGGTTCACATGGTGGCGGTTCCACGACACGAACGGTGACTGCTGATTTGTTCGTAGGTGATTTTGCAGGTGGGCCACTCTTCATCGAATTAAAAACTCCTCTCCCAAACTTAGACATAGCGGCAGAGTCCAAAAGGAAGATGCTTTACTTCCTCGCCATAATGGAAAGACAGGGAGTGCCGAATGCTCGCGCTTATTTGGGACTAACATACAATCCCTTCTTGACCCGAGCTGCATACGGTCATAGTTTCACCAGGCAAATTATGGACATGGATGCACAAGTTCTTTTGGGTCAGGAGCTGTGGGACCACATTGGTGGAGATGGCACATATGACGAGTTGCTTGCCATCATTGAAGAGGTTAAAGACTCCCTCCCTCATTTCTAACCCCCTCCCCCACCCTCCGCCTGTCCTGGTATCCTTCGACGTGCGCCACAGCCCGCCACCCGGCATCGCAGCCAGGAGGGTGCAGGGGACCTCGGCATGTCCTGAGCTTGCCGAAGGAAGAGGAGCGATGCGCACCCATCGGGCGTCGCTCCTCTCTGCCAGCCCTTCCATCCCGTGGCTCTGCCTTGACGGGCGCACCGGGATGACCTAGACTGCTGCTCACAGACTGACCAGTCGGTCGGCCCAGGCATGAACACCCGACAGGACACCCGCGAGCGGCTGCTGGAGGCGGCGGAGGCGGTCTTCGCCTCCAAAGGCTACTACGAGGCCGCCGTGGACGAGATCGTCCGGCGCTCCAACACCTCCAAGGGGGCCGTCTACTTCCACTTCCCCAGCAAGGAGAGCCTGTTCCTCGCCGTCGTGGACCACCTGGCGGGACGCCTCATTCACCGCGTGGAACGGGCCGTGGCCCCGGTGGCGGACCCTGGGGAACGCCTTCAGGCCGCGCTCTCGACCACCCTGGAGACCGTGACCAGGCACAGGACCCTCGCCAGCCTCCTCTTTTCCAAGGGGTTCGGCATGGGTACCCCCTTCGTGCAGAAGCGCCAGGAGGTGTACGCCCGCTTCGCCAGGCTCATCAGGACCCTCCTGGAGCAGGTCACGGACCCCAGCGAAGGGGCCCTGGACCTGGAGACCGTCGCGTACGCCTGGCTGGGGGCCGTCAGCGAGGTGGTGGTCAAGTGGCTGGAGACCGGCAGGCCCCACCCTGTGGAGGAGGCGCTGCCCACGTTGCGGGCCCTCTTTTCCCACGGCCTGGGGCTCAGGGGCCCATCGCCCGACAGGCCCACCGGGGACGGACCTGGCCAGCGGGCCACCAGTGCAGGGGTACCGGCAGCCTTGAGGACAAGGATGGCAGGATGACGCAGGCTGTGGCGCCCGAAGAGGTGGAGGTCCAGCTCCGGGACACCTCCCTTGCCCCCATCTGGGAAAAGGTGCAGGCTGGACAGCGCCTCTCCTTCGAAGACGGCGTCCGGCTCTTCGAGACGCCGGACTTCATCGGCGTCGGTCGCATGGCGGACTGGGTGAAGCGCCGCCGCTACGGCGACCGGGTCTTTTTCGTGACCAACGTCCACGTCAACCCCACGAACCTCTGCGTCCTGCGCTGTGCCTTCTGCGACTTCGCCAGGAAGCCGGGCCAGGAAGGTGCCTACGAGATGACCATGGACGAGGTCCTTGGTCTCCTCCACGAGGAGATCAGCGAGGTCCACATTGTCGGAGGGCACCACCCCACGTGGCCCTTCCAGCACTACGAGGAGATGCTCAGGACCATCCACCATCGCTACCCCAGGAGCCAGATCAAGGCCTTCACCGCCGCGGAGATCGACTATTTCTGGCGGCGATGGAAGGTCCCGCCGGAAGAGGCCCTGGCAAGGCTCAAGGCTGCGGGGCTCCAGTCCATGCCCGGCGGCGGCGCCGAGGTCTTCTCCTCCCGGCTGTACAAGCTCCTCCGCATGAACGGCAAGGCCGGCGCCCAGCGGTGGCTGGAGTTGCACCGGCTGGCCCACGGGATGGGGGTCCCCTCCAACGCAACCCTGCTCTACGGCCACGTCGAGACCTACGAGGAGCGGGTCCGGCACCTGCTGATGCTCCGGGAGCTCCAGGACGAGACGGGCGGGTTCCTCTGCTTCATCCCCCTGGAGTACCAGGTCGGCGACACCCACCTGGTGCCCCGCCAGGCCTCGCCCATGGATGACCTGAAGGTCGTCAGCGCGGCCCGCCTGCTCCTGGACAACTTCCCCCACATCAAGGCCTACTGGGTGATGATCGGCGAAGCCACCGCCTCCCTGGCCCTGAACTTCGGGGCCGACGACCTGGACGGGACCATCGGTCACGAGCGCATCGCCCACGCGGCCAAGGCCGGAAGCCCCCTGGGCCTGGCCCGGGAGCGCATGGTGCGCCTGATCCGGGACGCGGGCCAGGTGCCCGTGGAGCGCAACGCCCTGTACCAGACCCTGAAAGTTTACCAGTAAGCGAGGTGCCTGTGCTGCGCGTGGGCTTGATGCCGTACCTGAACTCCGAGGCCTTCTACTACGCTTCCGACCCCCTGCTCTTCCAGCTCGTCCCCTTGGTCCCCAGCGCCATGGCCAAGGCTGCCCGGGACGGGGAGCTGGATGCGGGGCCCATCCCCCTGGTGGACTGCTTCCGCCTGGAGAACCGCTTCGTGCCGGTCAACGGGTTCTGCATCGCCACGGTGGAGCGTGCCCGAAGCATCCTCCTTTTCAGCAACCGGCCCATGGAGCAGTTGGGCGGCGCCACCATTGCCGTCACCGACGAGACGTCCACTTCGTCCCAGCTCCTTCGCGTGCTCCTGGCGCACCGGCTCCGGGTCCGGCCGGGGGGATACCTTGCCCTGGCCACCAGCAGCTCCCTGGAGCGCCTGCTGCGGGACGGGAGGCCCACCCTCTACGACGCCTACCTGCTCATCGGCGACACCGCCCTCAGGAACCGGCACGTTCCTCCAGACTTTCCCTACCGGTACGACCTGGGAGCCGAATGGCACCGCTGGACGGGCCTCCCGTTCGTCTTCGCCCGATGGATAGTCCGGGCCGACGCCACCGCCGAGGAACGCGGAAGGCTGGAGCACCAGCTTGCCGCCTCGGTTTCCGCCGCTCTGGCCAACGTGGACGCCATCGCTCGGAAGCGCCACGCCGACCTGGGCCTGACGGTGGAGGAGGCGGCGGAGTACGTCCGGAGCTTCCGCTACGTCCTGGGCCCCCAGGAGGAGCGGGCCATGGTCAGGTTCCGGGAACTCCTGGCGGCCTTGCCCCAGGAGAGGCTTCCCGTCCGGGACGCCACCATGCCGGCGTGATGGGGTATTGCCCCAGGCCACGTCTCAAAGAGTCTTCGACCTGGGGGAGGAGCCAATGCTAAGCCAGATTCGTACGAAGGTTGAAGCGGGCCAGCGCGTCACGAAGGAGGAGGGCCTCTACCTCCTCAAGGAGGCACACCTGCTGGACCTGGCCCCCGTGGCGCAACTGGTCCGGTCCCGCCACAACCCGGAGCCGGTGGTCACCTTCGTGGTGGACACCAACCTGAACTACACCAACGTCTGCGACGCCTACTGCACCTTCTGCGCCTTCTACAGGACCGAGAGGGACCCCGACCGCTACACGCACACGGTGGAGCAGGTCATGGAGCAAGTCGCCCGGGCGGAAGGGCAAGGGGTCACCACCGTGCTCCTCCAGGGGGGCCTCAACCCTAGCCTTCCCCTGGAGTACTACGAAGACCTGGTGCGAGAGACCCGCCGCCGCCACCCCAGCATCACCCCTCATTTCTTCTCGGCGCCGGAGGTCCAGAAGATGGCCCAGGTCTCAGGCCTCTCCCTCCGCGAGGTGCTCCAGCGCCTCAAGGCCGCCGGCCAGTACTCCATCCCTGGCGGCGGCTCCGAGGTGCTGTCGGACCGGGTGAAGCACCGCATCAGCAGACTGTTTCCCAAGGGCCGCGTGGCCGATTGGGTGGACGTGCACCGGGAGGCCCATCGGCTGGGCTTCAAGACCACCGCCACCATGATGTACGGCCACCTGGAGGAGCCGGAGGACATCATCGCCCACCTGGACACGCTCCGCAGCCTCCAGGACGAACACCACGGCTTCACGGCGTTCATCCACTGGAGCTACAAGCGGGAGAACACCGCCCTGGCCACCAGGGTGAAGGAGGAGGCAGGCCCCAACCCCTACCTGCGCCTCTGCGCCGTGGCCCGCATCTACCTGGACAACTTCCCGCACATCCAGGCCTCCTGGTTCTCCGAAGGCGCCAAGACGGGGCAGGTGGCGCTGCACTTCGGCGCCGACGACTTCGGCGGGACCCTCTTCGACGAGACCGTCATGCAGGAGGCGGGCTGGTACAACCGCACCACCGTCGAGGAGGTCGTTTCCCTCATCCAGGAGGCGGGCTTCGTCCCCGCCCAGCGGAACACCTTGTACGAAATCCTGCGCTACTATCCTGCACCCGCCACCACCGGCCCGGGAGGCCGCCTGGGAACGTGGGCTGTGGGGGCAGGCGCCGGGGCTGCATGACTGCCCCCGCTCGCGCTCGGTTGGGCCGCTACAACCCGAGGAGGTCTCCATGAAGATGCAGGCACAGGTCACTGGACAAGGTGAGCCCCTGGTGCTGGTGCCGGGGGGCCTCGTGGGCTGGCTGAGCTGGGAGCCGCATGCGCAGCGCCTTTCGGCCACAAGGCGGGTAGTCCGCGTCCAGTTGCTCAACGTCCAGTTTGGGCTCGAAGGGCGGGCACTCCCCGAGGACTACTCGGTGAGAACGGAGAGCGAGGCGCTGGCAAACACCATCGAGGACCTGGGGCTGAAATCGCCCACCGACTACGTGGCCTGGTCCTACGGCGGCCTGGTCGCCCTCGACTTTGCGCTGGGGCACGCCCGCAGGGTCCGCTCCCTCACCCTCATCGAGCCGCCTGCTATCTGGGCCTTGCAGGCCCGTGGCCCCTTGGATGCTGAGGTCGAACGCGAGGTCGCCATCCTCAGGACCCTGCGCGGCGATATATCCGAAGACCAGCTCGACGAGTTCGCGCATGCCGTGGGCATCGCACCGCCCGGGCAATCGGCGCGCACGCTTCCCCAGTGGCCCCTGTGGTCGCGCCACCGCCAGTCCCTGCGGAACAGTCCAGCGGTCCTGGGGCACCGGGACAACGTCGCCCGGCTACGCCGGTTTCGCCGTCCTGTGCTCCTGGTCAAGGGCACAGGCTCGGCCAGGTTCCTGCATCAGACCATTGATGCCCTGGCAGCCCAACTTCCCAACGCGCAAATGGTAGAGATGCCCGGCGGCCACGCCCCGCAACTGGTCTCCATGGACCGGTTCCTCGAGGCTCTGTCGGCGTTTCAGGCCAAGGCGGCCTAGCAGGCTGCTGAAAAAGGGGAGTCCAGAGGGGCGATGCCCCTTTGACGGGGGTCTGGGGGTGTCCCCCAGATACAACTTCTTCCCCCTTCCTGGCCAGGAAGGGGGAGAGGTCCGATGATGCTC
>JACQOS010000042.1 GCA_016202425.1 Chloroflexota bacterium | reverse complement strand
GAGCAGTCCCTGGCTCCTGCACCCCCATCCTAACCTTCCCCCGCGAGCGGGGGAAGGGATTTCTCTCCCCCGTTGCACGGGGGAGAGTCAGAGAGGGGGTGAAGCCGACAATTGAAAGGCCCTGAGACACACCGGGTGGCAGCGCCCAGGCCCCTCGCAGGCTGGCCCAGGATTTGCGACAATAAGGCGAGGTGCCTTGCCTTTGATGCAAAGAAAGAGGGAACGGGTCATGCCCAACCGCCTGGTCCACGAGACGAGCCCCTACCTGCTCCAGCACGCCCATAACCCCGTGGACTGGTACCCCTGGGGCGAGGAGGCGTTTGCCCGCGCCAGGGCAGAAGACAGGCCCGTCCTCCTGAGCGTCGGGTACTCGGCCTGCCACTGGTGTCACGTGATGGAGCGGGAGTCCTTCCAGGACCCGGGCATTGCCCAGCTCATGAACGAGCACTTCGTGAGCATCAAGGTGGACCGGGAGGAGCGGCCGGACGTGGACTCCATCTACATGCAGGCGGTGATGAGCGTGACGGGGCGAGGGGGCTGGCCGATGACGGTGTTCCTGACGCCGGAAGGGAAGCCGTTCTACGGCGGCACCTATTTCCCGCCGGACGACAGGCACGGGATGCCCGGATTTCCCCGAGTGCTGAAG
The DNA here is from genome assembly GCA_016202425.1 of Chloroflexota bacterium. Lineage (GTDB taxonomy): Bacteria > Chloroflexota > Dehalococcoidia > Lucifugimonadales > JACQOS01 > JACQOS01. The sequence goes on along the minus strand of JACQOS010000042.1, from coordinate 21,294 downwards.
GCCGTGGCCGAGGCGTACCGGGACCGCCGAGGCGAACTGGAGCTGGCGGCGGAGCAACTGGCGGCACACCTGCGCAGTGGCGTCGCGACGGCCGCTAGCCAGGAGCCGGTGACCCCCGAAGCTCTCACGCAGGCGTACCAGCGGCTCACGTCCCAGTTCGACCGCCAGCACGGAGGCCTGGGCGGTGCGCCCAAGTTCCCTCAGGCCATGGCCCACGAGTTCCTGCTCCGCTACCACGCCCGCACCCAGGACCCCGAGGCCCTGGCCATGGTGGAGTACACGCTGGAGCGCATGGCCCGGGGAGGCATCTACGACCAGTTGGGTGGTGGCTTTCACCGCTATGCTACCGACTCGGCGTGGCTGGTGCCTCACTTCGAGAAGATGCTGTACGACAACGCGCTGCTGGGTCGTCTCTATCTCCATGCGTACCAGGTCACCGGCCAGGCGGAGTTCAGGCGCGTGGTCGAGGAAACGCTGGACTACGTGCGCCGGGACATGACCGGTGCGCCCGGTGGGTTCTACTCGGCCCAGGACGCCGACAGCGAGGGGGCCGAGGGGAGGTACTATGTCTGGAGCGCCGAGGAGATGGCCCAGGTGCTGGGTACAGGCAAGGCGGAGACCGTGGGCCGGTACTACGGCCTGGCCACCGGGGGCAACTTCGATGGGCTGAACATCCTCCATGTGCCCCGGGAGCCCGCCGAGGTGGCCCAGGAACTGAGGATGAGCGAGGCGGAGCTGGCTGCCCTGGTCCAGGAGGCCCGGGGTCAGCTCCTAGCCCGACGCCAGGAGCGGGTCCCGCCCGCGAGGGACGAGAAGGTGCTGACGGCATGGAACGGACTGATGCTGCGTACCTTTGCCGAGGCCGGAGCCGCCCTGGGCCGGGCCGACTACGTGGCCACGGCGGTGGCCAATGCGACGTTCCTCCTGCAGGCGATGCGCCAAGATGGCCGCCTCTTGCGGACATACAAAGACGGCGAGGCAAGGCTCAGGGGGTACCTGGAGGACTACGCCTTCCTGGCGGAGGGCCTGCTGGCCCTCCACGAGGCGACCCTTGACCTCCGGTGGCTCCAGGAGGTCCGCGGCTTGGCGGACGCCATGATTGACCTCTTCTGGGATGATGCAGAGGGCGCCTTCTACGACACGGGCCGGGACCACGAGGCGCTCATCGTCCGGCCTCGGGACGTCTTCGACAATTCCACTCCCTGCGGGGGCTCCCAGGCGGCGGAGACCCTGTTGCGTCTCGGGGTGCTCACGGGCGACGAAGGGTACACGCGCCGGGCCACGCGTACACTGCGGTCCATGAAGACGGTGATGGTGCGCGAGCCGCTGGCCTTCGGGCAGTGGCTGTGCGCCCTGGACTTCTACCTCTCGCCGCCGAAAGAGATCGCCCTTATCGGACCCCGCGAGGATAGTGCCACGCAGGGATTGCTGGACGAGGTGCACCGCCGGTTCCTTCCCAACAAGGTCGTCACGGGCTGGGACCCGGAGCGGACGCCTGCTGTACCGTCCTGGCCCCTGCTGGAAGACAAATGGATGCTGGACGGACGGCCTGCTGCCTACGTCTGCCAGAACTACGCCTGCCAGGCCCCGGTTACCGATCCCCGAGCGCTGGCGGAACAGTTGACGTCCTGAGCGGGCGCGTTCGGCCCCTGGGGCTGGCCAGCATCCTGTGGGCAGAACCCCCCAGCAGGCTGCTGAAAAAGGGGAGTCCAGAGGGGGTCACAGCCCCCCTCTGGCGGGGGTCTGGGGGGGTCCCCCAGATACAAGTTCTTCCCCCTTCCTGGCCAGGAAGGGGGCGAGGGGGATGTCCGATGCGCTTTGCGCATCGAGACTCTCGATGAAATCGGAGGTCGAAAAGGGTTTTTCAGCACCCACCAGGCCAGGCGATGCGGTCTCTGGCCCAGAGGAGATGCAGGAGGATGGCATGCGAGAGTATCTGGTGCGGGTCGACACGCAGGACGGACTCCAGCTCGACGGTGCGCTGAAGCAGCCAGGCCGGCGCCGGAAGCGGCGGCTGGCGGTGGACGCCATGGTCCTCGTCCATGGCAACGGGGGTAACTTCTACCACCGAAGCATGTTCGACGAGTACGGCGACAAGCTGGCGGCCCTGGGGTGCGCGGCCCTGCGGATCAACACCCGCGGCCACGACATGATCGCCCACACCACGGGCAACGGGGACTACCGGCGGAGCGGGACCACGTACGAGGTGATCGAGGAATGTCGCCTGGACCTTCGGGCGTGGGTCGCCTGGCTGCGCGCATCGGGTCATGAGAGCATCGGGCTGTGGGGGCACAGCCTGGGCGCGGTGAAGTCCATCTACTACATGGCCCTGGAACGGGACGCGAAGGTGAGGGCCGTGGTTGCCACATCGCCCCCCAGGTTCTCGTACCGGGCCTTCTCCGCGATGTCCGAGGGCCAGGAGTTCGTCAGGCTCTTTACCCAGATGCGGCGGCTGGTGGAGGAGGGCAAGCCCCAGACCATCGTAGACGTGATGGTGCCGTACCCGTACGTGGCAACGGCTGGGCAGTACGTGGAGAAATACGGGCCCGAGGAGAGGTACAATTTCCTGGCGTACCTGCCCCGCGTGCGCTGTCCACTCCTTGTCACCATCGGGACCGCCGAGGCGGAGACGCTCATGACCTTCCGGGGCCTTCCCCAGGAGGTCCGGGAGACCATCGGGCAGCACCCGAACGTTTCTTTCGCATCCATACCGGGGGCAGACCACTTCTACAGTGAGCAGCGCGCGCAGCTCTGGGAGGTGGTGGAGACATGGCTGGCGAAGCTGTGAAAGGGTAGGGCAGATGGAGGCCACATGGTAGACGAATCCCGGAGGAAGGTCCTGGCCCAGGTGGACCAGCAAGAGGCGGTGGAGCTGGCCTCGGCCCTGGTCCGCATCCCCAGCTTCAGCCCCCAGGAGACTCCCGTGGCCGACTTTCTGGCCGGCTACTTCCGCCAGCGGGGGTACGACGTGGAGCTGCAAGAGGTGGAACCTGGCCGCTCTCAGATAGTGGCAAGGCTGAGGGGGAAAGGGGGAGGGGAAAGCCTCATGCTGCTGGGGCACATGGACATCAACGCCCTGGCACGGAACTGGAAGAGGGACCCCTGGAAGCCCCAGGTGGAGGGGGGCCGCCTCTACGGAGCAGGCGCCCTCAACATGAAGGGGGGCGTTGCCGCCATCATCTCGGCGGCAGAGGCCATCCGGAGGTCCGGAGTCAGGCTCAACGGTGACCTGGTGGTGGCGTGCGTGGCCGGCGAGACGCAGGGAGGGGAGGGGACGGTCCACCTGCTGCGGCGGGGCGTGCGGGCCGACATGGCCGTGGTGGCGGAGCCCTTTGGGACCGACAACCTGACCACGGTGCACGCCGGGATCGTGCACCTGGCCATCCATACGTACGGCGTCACGGGACACATTAGCACGCTGGAGGGGACGGTGAACGCCGTGGTGAAGATGACCAAGGTCATCGGCGCGCTGCAACAGGTCCGTTTCACCTGCCAGCCCTACAAGGCCCTCCCCGCCCTGCCCAGGCTCCAGGTGGGAAGCGTCATTGGCGGGAGAGGTGAGAGCTACCGGCTGGTGGAGCCTCCATACGTACCCGACCTGTGCACCATCATCGTGGACGTCCATTTCGTTCCCGGCCAGACGGTGGAGAGCATCGTGGAGGACCTGAAGCGGGCGCTGGAGCCGTTGAAGGCCAGCGACCCCGAGCTGCGGTACGAGATCGAGCTACCTCCACCGCCTTTCTTCAAGGGGGCCAGGCGATTGGTGATGACGCCGCTGGACGTACCCGTGACCGAGCACGTCGTCCAGGCGGTGGCCCGCAGCTTCCAACAGGTGACCGGGCGGCCTCCCAGGAACATTGGGGTAACGTTGCCCATGTCCTACTCTGGAAACGACACGTGCCACCTGTGGAACGCGGGGATTCCGTGTCTCCTCTTTGGCCCCGCGGGGGGCAGGGACGAGAGCGGGGTGCCCGACGAGTACGTGAGCATCGGGGAGATGGTGCTATGCGCCAAGGTGCTGGCGCTGACGGCCCTGGACGTCTGCGATCTTCGGTGACTCCGGCAATGTGCTAAAGTAGGGGGCTCAGCAGCCCGCCCGCGGGAGAGAGGTGGCCCGATGCCAGGACTGAAGACCAGCCGGGAGAAGCACCGGGCGGTGGAGACGGCGATCCTGGACGCGCTGGGGTCGGCGCGGAGGCCGCTCTCCTACGAGGAAATCGCGGACGAGGTGAGGAGACGGGTCTCCAAGGAGCTTCTGCCCGATGCCAAGGCCGTGGCCTGGTACACCAAGACGGTGCAGCTTGACCTGGAGCACCGAGGGAAAATCGAGCGTGTCCAGAGACCCTTGCGGTTCGAGCTTTCCAGGGGCAGAAAGCGGAAGCTGCGGCAGCTCTATCACATGAAGGCCACGCCCCAACAGGTGTGGGAGATGCTGGTGGACCCCAGGAAGATCGAGGCCTGGTCGGGGGCGCCCGCCGTCATGGAGGCCGCCGTGGGCGGCAGGTTCTCCCTGTGGGAAGGAGAGATCTACGGCGAGAACCTGGAGGTGGTGGGCGAAAAGAGGCTCGTCCAGCGCTGGCAGGAGCGGGGCTGGAAGGAACCTTCGAAGGTCACCTTCCGGCTGCGGGGAACGGCCGAGGACACGGAGGTGGAGCTGGTCCAGCAGGACATTCCCGAAGAGCGGCTGGAAGACATCGCCCAGGGCTGGGACGACTACTACCTGGGTGCCATCAAGCGCCATTTCGACTAGCCCATGCGTATCGCCGTCGCCGCCGACCATGCCGGGTTCTCCTTGAAGGGGCAGGTCGTGGCATGGCTCGGGGAGTGGCACCACGAAGCGGCGGACCTGGGCGCCCACGCCCTGGACCCCTCCGACGACTATCCCGACTTCGCCCAGGCGGTGGCCCACGCAGTGGTCACCGGCCAGGCGGAGAGAGGCATCGTGGTCTGCGGCAGTGGTGTGGGCGCCTGCGTCGCGGCCAACAAGGTGCTCGGCGCGAGGGCCTGCATGTGCCACGACACCTATTCGGCGCGCCAGGGGGTGGAGCATGACGACATGAACGTGCTGTGCCTGGGGGCGAGGGTGATCGGGCCTGAGCTGGCCAGGGAGGTGGTGCTGGCCTTCGTCAACGCCCGGTTCAGCGGTGAGGAGCGCCACCGGCGCCGGCTTGCCAAGGTGCTGGCGCTGGAGAAGGGCAGGGCCCGGTAACCCCATTTCCCTTGCGGCGTCTCTCGTGCCTCGGCACCTGCGGCACAACGTGAGGGGAGGGCCCCCGTGAGCAACCCTCGAGCAGAGTATTCGCCCATCACCAACCGGCAGCCGCTCAGGCTTCCGGGAAACGCCAGGGTGGCGGTGTGGATCGTCATCAACGTGGAGGAGTGGGCCTTCGATGCGCCCATGCCTCGGGGTATCCTCACGGCCCCTCAAGGGCGGAGCTTTGTTCCAGACGTCCCCAACTTCGCGTGGGCGGAGTACGGCCTAAGGGTAGGGTTCTGGCGCATGAAGGAGGTGCTGGACAGGTACCAGGTGAAGGCAACTGTGGCCCTGAACGCCTCCGTGTGCAATACGTACCCCCAGCTTGTGGAGGCTGTCGTCAAGGACGGGTGGGAGATCCTGGGCCACGGCTACGTCCAGCGGGCGCTTCCCGCCGAGGAGGACGAAGAGGGGGTGATCCGCAGGAGCATTCAGCTCCTCAAGGAGAAGACCGGACGCACACCCCGGGGATGGCTGGGGCCCGGCCTGGCGGAGACGTACAACACCCTCGACATCCTGGCGAGGGCGGGGATCGAGTACGTGTGCGACTGGGTGAACGATGACCAGCCCTACCGGCTGAAGGTGAAAGAAGGGACTCTCTACTCTGTGCCCTACACCCTGGAGCTCAACGACATCACCCTCTACCTGAAGGAGCACCAGCGGCCTCCGGAGCTGTTGGAGCGGGCCCAGGAGCATCTGGAAACGCTCAACCGGGAAGGGGCTACCAACGCCCGGGTGATGGCCATCGGCACGCACCCGCACCTCATGGGCGTTCCCCACCGCATCGGGTACTTCCAGCGGCTGGTGGACTACCTGAAGCAGCACGAGGGCGTGCTGCTCATGACGGGAAGCCAGGTCCTGGACTGGTACAAGCAGGTGACAGGAGAGGGGAAGCGGTAGCCGGAGGTGGCCGACAAGGCAGGCCCAGGTCGGCGCACGCCAGAGGGAGGACCCTTAGGGACGACGGCGATGGCCTCCAGCTCGGCCAGGAAGTCTGGGCTGGCCAGGAAGGGGGAAGAACTTGTATCTGGGGGACACCCCCAGACCCCCGTCAAAGTCGAAGACTCTTTGAGGGGCTGCGCCCCTCTGGACGCCTCCTTTTTCACCAACCTGCTAAGGGACGAGGAGCAGCTTGCCCGTGGTCAGGCGGCCCTCCAGCTGGCGGTGGGCTTCGGACGCCTCCTTGAGGGGAAACCTGGCGTGGATATGGAGCTTGAGCTTCCCGGAGCGGACCCATCCGAGCACGTCGCCCGCCCGGTGGAGCAGCTCGTCTCGGGTGGCGGTGTAGTCCCCCAAGATGGGGCGGGTAAGGAACAGGGAGGCCTTGTTCAGGACAGGGAGAGGCACGGGCGGTACGGGCCCGCTGGCCTGCCCGTAGAGGACCATGTAACCCCGGTGCATCAGGCAGGCCACGCTCTTGTCGAAGGTAGTCTTGCCCACGGCGTCGTACGCGACCTGGACGCCCGCGCCGCCGGTAATCTTCTTGACCTCCTGCTCAAAGTCCTGGCGGGAATAGATGATGACGTGGTCCGCCCCCATCTCCCTGGCGAGCCGCGCCTTCGGCTCCGTAGAGACGGTGGTGATGACCCGCGCCCCGAGCCACTTGGCCATCTGGATGAGGAGCAGGCCCACGCCGCCCGCGCCTGCGTGGATGAGCGCGGTGTCGCCCGGCTTGAGGGGGTAGGTGGAATAGCAGAGGTAGTGGGCGGTCATGCCCTGGAGGAGGACAGCAGCAGCCTGCTCGGCCTCCAGGCCCTGGGGAAGCTTGACCAGGCGCCAGGAGGGGGCCACGACCTTCTCCGCGTAGGAGCCGGGCACGCCGGTGTAGGCGACTACGTCCCCCACGGCTACTTCCGAGACGCCTTCGCCCACCTCGGCGACCACGCCTGCTGCCTCGATGCCGGGAATGGTGGGCAGGACAGGCGGGTTCAGGCCGGAGCGGGTGTACACGTCGGTGTAGTTCACACCGATGGCCTTGATCTGGACCGACGCCTGCCCCTTGCCAGGGCGCGGGTCGGGAACTTCGACATACTTCAGGACCTCTGGCCCTCCGGTCTGGGTGATGCGAATCGCTTTCATGCCCTGTTCTCCTTGCCGCTGCCGTCCTCTAGCTCTTGAGGCCCTGGAATGCCCGGTTTCGCACGGCGGGGCAACGAAGGCGCGAGAGCGTGATGCAGCCCAACTCGAAGAGTCTTCGACCGGCGTCGGCGGTAGGGTAGCACCCGTCCAGGGCACCGTCAATCGTGGCTCGGACTGCTCTCCCTGGCCTCAGGCCGGCCCTGGCGGCACCGAGACCGCCAGGGGGGCATGCTACAATGGCGTTGAGATGGGCGGCCAGCCAACGGGCAGAGCGCGGGTCCTGGTGATTGACGACGACCAGGTGGTGACGGACTTCCTCCGCCGGGGCCTCTCCTACGAGGGATTCGGGGTCGAGGTGGCCCAGAGCGGGAGGAAGGGCCTGGACCTGGCCAGGGAGAACCCTCCCGACCTGGTGGTGCTGGACCTCATGATGCCCGGCATGGACGGCCTGGAGGTGTGCCGGCGCTTGAAGGCGGGCGGCAGCGTCCCCGTCCTCATCCTGACGGCCAAGGACGCGGTACCGGACAGGGTGGCGGGCCTGGAGACCGGGGCCGACGACTACCTGGTGAAGCCCTTCGCCCTGGAGGAGCTTGCGGCCAGGATCCGCGCCCTGCTGCGCCGCCAGCAGGCCACGGCCCCCGAGGCCCTGCGGTACGCCGACCTCGTCCTGGACGTTGGGGGACGGAGGGCCCGTCGGGGAGAGCGCGACATCTCCCTCTCGACGACGGAGTTCAAGCTGCTTGCCCAGCTCATGCGCCATCCAGACCAGGTACTCACCCACGAGGTGCTCATGGACCGGGTGTGGGGCTACGACTTTGGGGGAGATTCCAACATCCTGGAGGTGTACGTGCGCTACCTTCGCGCCAAACTGGAAGCGGGTGGCGAACCTCGCCTGATCCACACCGTGCGCGGGTCGGGGTACGCCCTGCGCACCTAGCGCCCATGCCCATCCGCGTGCGGCTGGCCCTGTGGCACGGCGCCATCTTCGGGGCGGCGCTCTTGGTCTTCGGCGTCGCCCTCTATGCCATCATGGCACGGCACCTCGCCTCCATGGCCGACGAAGGGGTTGCGGGCAGGGTGGAACACCTGGCCACGGCCCTGCGGGCCGCCAACGCCGATGGCCGCATGAGCAATACCTTGGTCATCCCACCCCTGGACACGTTCGAGGAGGCCGAGGTCTACGTGCAGGTGCTGGCACCGGACGGGGCGGTGCTGAGCCGGTCCGGGAACTTGAAGGAGCAGTCCCTTCCCATCCCGCAGGGGGCCCCGCGTCAGGGGGAGTTCTCGGCAGTTCTGGGCGGGGTGGAAGTGCGGGGTTCTGTAGCGCCCGTCGCCATCGGCGGAAGCACTGCTGCGTGGGTCCAGGTGGCGGTCTCCAACCGGCAGCGGGAGATGGTGCTCCAACGACTCCGCTGGGCGCTCATTGGGGGAGGGGCTGGCGCGGTGGCGCTGGTGGGGCTCCTGAGCGGGGCGCTGGCCGGCAGGGCGCTGGCACCCGTGTCGGAGATGGCGGAGACGGCAAGGGCCATTGCTCTCTCTCGTGGCTTCGACCGCCGGCTGAAGGCGGGCAACCCGCGCGACGAGCTGGGGCAACTGGCGCTCACGTTCAACGAGATGCTGGCCAGCCTGGAGAAGGCCTACGCGGCCCAGGAACAGTTTGCCGCCCATGCCTCCCACGAGCTGCGGGCGCCCCTCACGGGCATCAGGGGGAACTTGGACCTGATGGGGATGATCAAGGACATGCCCGAGGAGGAGCGACAGCAGGTGCTGGGACAGGTCCGCCGAGAGGTGGAGCGACTGTCCCGGCTGGTCAACGACCTCCTGGCCCTGGCAAGGGCCGATACTGGGCAGGAGCTGGAGCTGCGGCCCGTGGAGCTGGACGCCGTGGTGGTGGACGTGTACCGTCAGGTGCTCCCTACGGCCAACGGCCTAGACCTGCGTCTTGCCACGCTGGAGCCTTCGGTCGTCCAGGGAGACGAGGACCGCCTCAAGGAGGTCCTGCTGATCCTGGTAGACAACGCCATCCGCTACACGCCCCAGGGGGGAACGGTCACCCTCGCTCTACGGCGTGAGCCCCCCTGGGTCAGCGTCGACGTCGAAGACACGGGCATGGGTATTGCGCCGGAGCATTTGCCTCACATCTTCCAGCGGTTCTGGCGCGCCGATCCGGCCCGCTCCCGGGACAGGGGCGGGACGGGCCTCGGGCTCGCCATTGCCAAGGGGATCGTGGACCAGCACGGGGGCGAGATCCTGGTGGCCTCAACGCCCGGCAGGGGCAGCCGGTTCACGGTGCGCCTTCCTGCCCATGGCTAGGGCCGATGGCGTTTCTCCTCGGCTGATCCACACCGTGCGCGGGTCGGGGTACGCCCTGCGCACCTAGCGCCCATGCCCATCCTTCCAGCGGCCTCACGAAGAGGCGTGATGGCTGTGGGTCGCCAACGCCGCATTCGCAAAAGGCAGGCCCAACGATGGTCTGGGGGCTGCCTTTTTCCATTGCTCAGGACAGCCTGGTTCACCATGCGGGATAAAAGACAGAACTTTCGCTTGCACCTTCGAGCTACCTAGGCGGCGTGATCCATGACTCGCCTTCGGCCTGCTCACCGGCGGGTGTGGATACGTGCGCCTGCGCCACGCGCCAACTGTTCCCGCGCTGCTCGAACACTATGGTAGCTCGCACTGGCATAGTCACTTCCTGCCCGCGCACCTTGACGTGAGCAGCACCGTCTGCTGCCACCAGTGCTGCTCCACCGGCCAAGGAGACCGAGTGCGAATCAAATTTCAAGGATGCCGCCTCGGACTGGGACCAATCCCGTTCGAACTGGATTCTGACCTCCTTTACCCCAATACGCTTCTCATCCGCCCCAGTGCCATAGAGAACCAGGTCCGGGTCTGGCACAAACATAGACGATAACGCGCCCCCATCGCGTGTCTCGTAAGCCTTCCACAGCTTGTTGAACGCATCCATGACGGCAGCTTCCGTCTTTGCATCTGCTTTCACTGGCTTCCCCCTTGCACAGGATGAATGCAATTTTATCAATAATAGGGGGGGAAGGCAACTAGTAGGGTTGGCGAACTGGCAACTTTTGTGCCAGTAACAAATGCTGGTTCACCGAGCGGGATTCGAACTTGCGCCCCGACGGTTGACGGTTCTCTCCGCAGGAACAAGCCCTGTAGCCCTCACTGAATAGGCCACCCGTTATCCCTGCCGACTGCGGGACAGGGCAGGCTCTTTGTGGCACCTACTTCAGGTAGTCCTCCAGCTTCATTCTTTTCCAGAGGTGCTCGTCGGGCTCGATCTTGACCTCGAACTCATGCTCCACGGGCCTGGTGGCGTCAATGACCAGGTGGGTGGTCATGGGGCCGCGGTGCGGGCGGCTTTCGCCGTAGGAGACGGGGTCCAGGTGGGCCCCTTTCACGCCGGGGAGGATCAGCAGGTCCTCGTCGGCCACCATGCGGGTGCTGATGGCCCACATGACCTCCTGCTCGTTGAACACGTCAATGTCGTCGTCCACTGCCACCACCGTCTTGCCGTAGTTGTCGGTCACAGCCACCAGCGCCGCCTGCCGGCCTTCGCCTGCGACCCTCTGCCTGAGGGAGACGTAAGTGCCCAGCCAGCCGCGGATATTGACGGCCTTGAGGGTGGGGAACTGGGCTTTGAGCTTGTCGTACATGGCGACCTGGGAGATGAGGCTGCCCGACCATGTGTGCTCCCGTTGGGACGAGTCCAGGTGGTGGTAGATGGCGTCCTTCCGCATGGTGATAGCGGTGACCTGGATTACGTAGCAGGGCTTGTTGGCCACGCCGTAGTAGCCCAGGTACTCGGCGTACGGGCCGTCGGTGGCCATGTTCTTGGGGTCTATGATCCCCTCGATGACGATCTCGGCCTGGGCGGGGATGGGAAGGTCCACGGTCTCGCCTCTGGTCACCTCCAGGGGCTCGCCCAGGAAGCCTCCCATCAGCTCCAGCTCCACTACCTGCCGGGCCAGGGAGGCCTGGACCACGCCGGCGTGGTGGCCGATGACCAGGGCCACCTGCATGAGTTGGTCTAGCTCGGCGTGGCGGCGGGCGATGTAGGCGCCGTCGTTGCCGGGGTTGATCATGCAGCCCAGCCGGTCTTTGCCCATGACGAGGTGGCGGTAGACGCCGGCGTTGGGCACGCCAGTATCGGGCCACTTGGCGATCATGAAGCCTGCGCCGACGTATTTCCCGGCGTCCAGCTTGGAGTTGTGGCTGATGGGCAGGATGCCCAGGTCTACCTGTTCTTCCAGGAACTTGACCTGCTTCACTGGCGCTTCCGAGGCGGGGACCCACTTGGGTGCCAGCTTGGTGGCCATCTTCTTTCGCACCACGTCGTACACCTCGTCCCGGGTCATTCGCCTGGGGTCGCATCCCACGCCCAGGGCGAGGGTCTCGAAGCTCCCGAACAGGTTGGTGACCAGGGGGAGCTTGCTTCCTTCTATCGTGGGGCAGAAGATCACAGGGTACCGCCCTTCGGCGGCCAGCTTCTGCTGGATGATGCCCGGCTCAAGATAGGGGCTGAGCGGCTTTTTCACCGCGACGTAGTGCTCAGGTCCAAGCTCCTTGGCGGCCTGGATGAAGTCGCGGAGATTCTTGTTCATGGGCGTCTCCTCTCCCTGCTGTGGTCTTGTCGGTAACGGGCATAGTACAACAAAACCTCTCCTGGGAGGCAGTGGGGTGACCAGGCTTAGGGAGCGCCTAGCCCTTGACGACGCCCAGGGGGCGCATGCGGGCCACCTTCCTGGAGATGCCTGCTCCTTGGGCCACGTCCACCACGTCGGCGACGTCCTTGTAGGCAATGGAGGCCTCCTCCGCCAGCGAGGCCCAGCCCTGGGCCATGACGATGATGCCGCGGGCCTCCAGCTCCTGCTGGATATCGTGCCCCTTGAGGAGCCGCTTGGCCGAGGTGCGGCTCTGGGTCCTTCCCGCGCCATGGCAGGTGGAGCCGAAGCTCAGCTCCATGGCCGCCTGTGTGCCGACGGCAAGGTAAGAGTAGCGGCCCATGTCCCCCGGGATGAGGACCGGCTGGCCCACCTCCCGGTAGCGGGTGGGGAGTTCGGGGTGGCCTGGAGGAAAGGCCCGGGTCGCGCCCTTGCGATGGACGCAGAGGCGCCGCCGTTTTCCATCCACCACGTACTCTTCGATCTTGGCGACGTTGTGGCACACGTCGTAGACCTGGGAGAGGCCCATCTCCTCCCAGGAGCGCTGGAAGACCTGGCTGAACGACTCGCGGATCCAGTGGGCGATGCATTGGCGGTTGGCGAAGGCGAAGTTGGCGGCGCCCCACATGGCCTGAAGGTAGCTCTCCCCCTCCGGGGAGCGGACGGGCACGCAGGCGAGCTGCCGGTCCGGGACCTGGATCCCGTGCCGCTGGGTGGCGGTGTTCATGACCCTCAGGGAGTCCTCACAGACCTGGTGGCCGAAGCCTCGCGAGCCACAGTGGACCAGCACGGTGACCTGGCCCCTGGCATGGATTCCCATGGCCCGGGCCGCGTCGGCATCGAACACCTCGTCCACCACCTGGACCTCGAGAAAGTGGTTCCCCGAACCCAAGGTGCCCAACTGAGGTGCGCCCCGCTGGCGCGGGCGGGGGCCAACGGCGGAAGGGTCCGCCCCCCGGATGCATCCCCCCTCCTCCGTGGCTTCCAGGTCCTCGGGCACGCCGAATCCTTTCTTCACCGCCCACCTGGCCCCCTGGGTCATCACCTCGTTCATCTCCTGGGGCTTCAGACGGAGCCGTCCCGAGGAGCCGACTCCTGAAGGCACGTTGTGGAAGAGGGCCGCCACCAACTGGCGGAGATGGGGCCTGACGTCCTCCTCGGTAAGGTCAGACCGCAGGAGCCGGACGCCGCAGTTGATGTCGAAGCCGACGCCGCCCGGGGAGATGACGCCCCCGTCCTGGACGTCGGTGGCGGCGACGCCTCCCACGGGGAACCCGTAGCCCCAATGCACGTCCGGCATGGCCAGGGACGCCCCCACGATGCCGGGAAGAAAGGCGACGTTGGCTACCTGCTCCAGGGACTGGTCTTCGCGGATGGTCTCCATGAGCTTGCGGTCGGCGAAGATAACGCCTGGGACCCGCATGCCCTGCTTGTAGCTCACAGGGATCTCCCAGCGGAAATCGTCCAATCTTCTCAGCACCGGTGGCATCGCCCACCTCCTCGCAAACCGCACCCGTTCCCTCGCCCAGCGAGAAAGGGATGCATCCAGAGACCCATCCCCGTACGGCGACGGGACCTGGCGGCCAAACTTCAGATATCCAGGATTACCTGGATGTGCCAGCCGTCGTTCCTGCCAACCTGCAAGCCATGGTACGTTGCTGCCTTGACGCCCGTCTTGATGTGGTGCCGCCCTGGCGCAACCGGCTCGCCGCTGCAGGTGGCCCGCAGCTCCCGGTCGCCCAGGAGCTCCACGGCGAATTGGGAGAAGAGCAGCCCCTCCACCTCGAACAGGTACAGAAGCTCGTTCAGCCAGTCGACCACCAGGGCTTCCTGGTCGGGCGCGGTGATGGACACCTGGTGCGTCTCGCGTGGAGCGATGGCGTCCAGCTCTGCAATGACGGAGAACATGCCCCGGGCGACGTTGCCAAAGGCCTCGGCCAAGTCGCGGCCGGTGGCGCGGATGCCCACATCCGCCGTGTGGTCAAACAGCTCAAAGCCCTTCATCCGCTCCTGCGGCCATTATACATCCGGCCCTTGGCTTCCTGGGGGGTGGCCGCGATGGTACAATGGTGGCTGATTCCGTCGGCCCCAGAGGCAAGAGGAAGTGCCATGAGGGAGAAGACCTTCCGGCTCACGGAGCTGGCCAGCTGCGCTGGTTGAGCCTCTAAGTTCAGTCCAGACGACCTGGCACAGGTGCTGCGCCAGCTCCCCGAGGTGAGGCACCCCGACCTCCTGGTCGGGACCGAGACAGGCGACGACGCTGCCGTCTTCCGCCTGGGGGAGGACTATGCCCTCGTGCAGAGCGTGGACTTCTTCCCGCCCATCGTGGACGACCCGTACCATTTTGGTGCCATCGCCGTGGCTAACGCCGTGAGCGATATTTATGCCATGGGTGGCAAGCCGCTGCTGGGGCTGAACATCGTGGCGTTCCCCATGGACCTGCCCAAGGAGCTGCTGGTCGCGATCCTTCTGGGCGGCTACGCCAAGGCCAACGAGGCAGGGATGCTCATCGTGGGCGGGCACACCATTGACGACAAGGAGCCCAAGTACGGCCTGGCGGTGACGGGGCTGGTCCGGCCGGGGGAGCAGGTGACCAACACCGGCGCCAGGCCCGGCGATGTCCTGGTGCTCACGAAGCCCATCGGCACGGGGATCATCACCACGGCGGGCAAGCAGGGCGTGGTGAAGGCGGAGGTGTTGCAGGAGGCCATCGCCACCATGGAGCGCCTCAATCGCGACGCCAGCGAGGCGATGCGCCAGGTGGGCGTCCACGCCTGTACCGACGTGACGGGCTTTGGGCTGCTGGGCCACCTGAAGGCCATGCTGCTGGCCAGCGGCGCGGCGGCCCAGGTCTGGTGGGAGAAGGTGCCCCTTCTCCCCGGGACGTGGGAGCTGGCAGGAGAGGGCGTTGCCCCTGGCGGCACGCACCGCAACCTGGCCTCCCTGGGCGACTTCGTGCAGTGGGACGATCCGTTGCCGCATGACGCCAGACTGGTGTTGAGCGACGCCCAGACCTCCGGGGGCCTGCTCATCTCGGTGCCCCGAAAGAAGGCGGAGGCCCTGCTGAAGGAGCTGGCCAGCCGGGGCGTGTCGGAGCCTGCGGTGATCGGGGAGGTCCTGGAGGGGCAGGCGGGGACAATGCACGTGGTTCCGTAGGCGCGGCCGCTCCCGGCCTAGAGGGGTGAAGGGGAGTGACGGTCGAGCTGCCGAAGCGGTTTGTGGACGAGATGGTGGCCCATGCCCTGGAGGAGGACCCCCACGAGTGCTGCGGGATCCTTGCCGGAGACCAGGGAAGGGCCGCGAAGCTCTATCGCATGACCAACGCGGAACACAGCCCCTACCGGTATAGCATGGACCGCAATGAGCTGTTCCACACTTATAAGGAGATCGACGACCGCGGGTGGGACGTGCTGGCCATCTACCACTCCCACACCCACTCCCCGGCATACCCCTCCGCCACGGACGTCCGGCTGGCTACCTGGCAAGAGTCGTACTACATCCTCGTCTCGCTGATGGACCACGCGGCTCCCGTCGTGCGGGCGTTCCGCATCGTGGAAGGGGCCATCACGGAGGAGGAGCTGCGGACCGTCCCCGGGTAAAGGCACTGGAGAAGACGCCCGTTGTGGTGGTGGAGAAGGCTGGCACCGTCACCCTGGTCATCGTCTGGCCCAAGGACATGGTGCCTCAGGCGAAGGCTAAAGCGGGTAGGGGCCACTCCGGGCCAGGGGGCCATGGCACGTTCCCGATATACAGAGGCCACGGGAGGAACCCAGCTCCCTGATGCCAAAGTCGCCAGAGCCTGGACCCACGCCGACGGCCCCAGGAACCACCCTCTGGTAGGCTGCTGAATCCCGACTGGTCGGGACGACCATCCCCTCCGACTTTGTCGAGAGTCTCGATAAGCGGAGCATCATCGGACCTGTCCCCCTTCCTGGCCAGGAAGGGGGTAGGAATTATATCTGGGGGACACCCCCAGACCCCCGTCCCTTCACTTCGTTCAAGGGCAGGCTCCGGGGCTGCGCCCCTCTGGACTCCTCCTTTTTCACCAACCTGCTAGTGGAGCTCGATCACCAGACGGGCCACGGCCTCGCCCATCTGGCCCGTGGTCAAGGCGCGTTCGCCGGGCCTAGCCAGGTCGCCAGTCCGATGTCCCTGCTCCAAGGCACTGGCCACCGCCCGCTCCACCAGGTCACCCTCCCCGGGGAGCCCCAGGGAATACCGAAGCATCATGCCGACGCTGAGGATGGTGGCCAGGGGATTGGCCTTGCTCTGCCCGGCGATGTCGGGGGCGGTACCATGGATGGGCTCGTACATGCCGAAGGCAGTGCCGTCCCGGCGAGGCTTGCCCAGGCTGGCGGAGGGGAGCATTCCGATGGAGCCCGCCAGCACCGACGCCTCGTCGGTGAGGATGTCGCCGAACATGTTGTCGGTGACGATGACATCGAACGATGCGGGCTGGCGGATGAGCAGCATGGCGCAGGCATCCACGTACATGTGGTCCAGCTTCACATCGTGGTAGTCCGCGGCCATCTCGCTGGCTTTCTGCCGCCAGAGGCGTGAGGACTCCAGGACGTTGGCCTTGTCCACGCTGGTGAGCTTGCGCCGCCGCTGTTGGGCAAGACGGAAGCCCACCCGGAGGATGCGCTCGATCTCCCGCTCGGAGTAGCGGAGGGTGTCCACGGCCTGTCTTCCCTGGCGGCTCCGCCACTGGCGCCTGGGCCTTCCGAAGTAGAGGCCCCCGGTCAGCTCGCGCACCACCACAAGGTCGACGTTGTGGAGAGCTTCGGGCCTCACGGGGCTGGTGTGGGCCAGGGCGGGGTAGACCTTCACGGGGCGCAGGTTGGCAAACAGGTCGAAGCTCTTGCGGAGAGGGAACAGGGCCTCGCGAATGATGCGGGCGTCGTCGCCGCCCGGGTCGCCCACGGCGCCGAAGAGGATGGCGTGGCTGGCGCGGCACTGCTCCAGGGTCTCGGGGCGCAGGGGGGTGCCGTAGCGGCGGAGGGCGACGGCCCCCACCAGGTCCTCGCTCAAGCGGAACCGGTGGCCAAACCGCTTCTCCACGGCCTGGAGCACCCGGACACCTTCGGCCACCACCTCGGGTCCGATGCCGTCTCCCGGAAGGACCATGATGTCGAACTGCAAGGTCTCACCTCCTCCAGCCCGCGGCGGGGACCAGCGGGCCGTCTGCACGTTCAGCGAGGATGGGCCCGCTCGTACGCTGTGATCTTGTCCTCGTGCTGCAAGGTCAGGCCGATGTCGTCCAGGCCGTGGAGGAGGCAGTGGCGCCGGAAGGCGTCGATCTCGAAGACCTCCTCCAGTCCCAGGCCGTCGGTCACCATCTGCCGTTCCAGGTCAACGGTCAGCCGGTACCCGGGCTGCGGCTTCGCCTTCTGCATGATCCTGTCCACGGCGGGCTGGGGCAGGACCACCGGCAGGACGCCGTTCTGGTAGCAGTTGTTGCGGAAGATGTCGGCGAAGCTGGGGGCGATGACGGTGCGGAAGCCGTAGTCCAGGAGGGCCCAGACGGCGTGCTCGCGGGAGGAGCCGCTGCCGAAGTTGGGGCCGGCCACCAGGATGGTGGCGCCCTGGTAGTGGGGGAAGTTCAGCACGAACTCGAGGTTGGGCTTGCCGTCGGGCAGGAACCGCCATGCGGAGAAGAGGAACTGGCCGAAGCCCGTGCGCTCAATACGCTTCAGGTAGACGGCAGGGATGATCTGGTCGGTGTCCACGTTGGCCCGCTCCAGCGGGCAGACCAGGCCGGTGACGCGTGTGTAGGGCTGCATGTTCGATTCTCCATTCAGAACTATTTTTCAAAGCGGGGCACAGGACGCTCTAAATATGACGGTGCGACTGTATCTAACCACCGTTTATAGTATTCTTTTCTACGCTGCTCAATACGTGCCCGTTTCGCTTCGTAAATTTGCTCTCGCGTTACAGTTGGCGGGAATTTCATTCTGCTTGTAATGGAGTTGCAGGAAAGGCACGCGGTGACGATGTTATCGAAGCTGTCCTTACCTCCAGAATTCTTTGGACGAAGATGGTCACCCGAAAGCTGCATCCAGTTATCGAACAACCTCCCGTCGAAGCCACAATATACACATGTAAAATGGTCACGTTTCGAGATTCGATCCCAACCTTTGCGGGATGTGGCAGAGAGGCTAGTCATCACCTGTTGCTCCGCTCATTTGCTGTCTGATCCACTCGAGCTTTCAGTCACACATGTCCACAAAATGCCCCGCAATCGCTGCCGCAGCGGCCATCTGGGGGCTCACCAGGTGGGTGCGCTGGTGCTTCGCTACGTTATCAGCCGATGATCTCATTGAGTCCCTCAATGACTTGGGCCAACTCCTCCGGTGAGGCCTGTCCCAGGCTCTCACCCAAACGTTCAGTAGAGAGCGTCCGGACCTGCCCAATCTTGACCCAAGAGCGCCGGGGCATTGTCACAGAGGTCAGCTCCAGGGTCAGCGGAAACCCAGCGCGTTGGGGCTGACTGGTCAGAGCGACGGCGATGACCGTCCCGGAGCGCTCGTTGAAAACATCTTGGCTCAGCACCAAGACTGGTCGCTGGCCACCCTGCTCATGACCGATAGTGGGGTCCAGAGAGGCCCAGCGGACTTCTCCTCTTAGTATTCCGGCCATGCTGCTGCGTCCTGAGTAATGCCTTCTTCAGCCAGGGCCTTCTCGGAGGTTGGGTCTAGCTTGGCACACTCCGTTGCCAACCGCGTTTTTCTGAGTCGTTCCAGCTTTTCCCTCAGGGCATCCTCTATTGCCCTGCTCCGGCTGGGGAAGACCCGGGCTTCAATCAAGCGGTCCAGAGTCGCCACTGTATTGTCATCAAGGGTTATGGCTATTTTTGACTTGGGCATATCTCGCCTCGGTATGATAATACATCATACCACTCCTGTTCGCTTGCAGCCGTGCTGCCTTCCAGGATTGCCCTGGAACCTTCGCCTACTCCCACTCCCGGATGTCCACGAAGTGGCCGGCGATGGCTGCGGCGGCGGCCATCTGGGGGCTCACCAGGTGGGTGCGGCCGCCCGGGCCCTGGCGCCCCTCGAAGTTCCGGTTGGAGGTGGAGGCGCACCGTTCACCAGGCTGAAGGATGTCCGGGTTCATGCCCAGGCACATGGAGCAGCCCGCCTCGCGCCACTCGAAGCCGGCGTCTTGGAAGATGCGGTCCAGCCCTTCGGCCTCGGCCTGACGTTTGATGCCGGCGGAGCCAGGGACCACCATGGCCCGCACCTTGGGGTGCACCTTCCGACCCTTCACCACGACCGCGGCCGCCCGCAGGTCCTCCATGCGGGCGTTGGTGCACGAGCCCAGGAAGACGCGGTCAACCCGGACCTCCTGTATGGGCGTTCCCGGCGCCAGGGCCATGTACTTCAGCGCGCGCTCGGCCGCCTCCCGCTCGGCGTGGGAGGAGAAGGTGGCTGGGTCTGGCACGCGGCCAGTGACGGGGACCACCTGGCCGGGGTTGGTGCCCCAGGTGACGAAGGGAGAGAGCTTCGCGGCTTCGATCTCCACCAGCTTGTCGTACCGTGCGCCCGGTTCCGAGGCCAGGGCCCGCCAGCGCTCGACCGCCTCTTCAAAAGCCCTGCCCTTGGGGACATGGGGGCGGCCCCGCATATAGGCGAAGGTGGTCTCGTCCGGGGCGATCATCCCTGCCCGGGCGCCGGCTTCGATGGACATGTTGCACACGGTCATGCGCCCCTCCATGGAGAGGGACCGGACGGCTTCGCCGGTGTACTCGATGACGTGCCCAACGGCTCCGGCCACGCCGATCTGGCCGATGATGCCCAGGATGAGGTCCTTGGGCGTTACGCCGAAGGGCAGCGCGCCGTTGGCCCGAATCTCCATGGTCCTGGGCCTGGTCTGGCGCAGGCACTGAGTGGCCAGGACGTGCTCTACCTCTGAGGTCCCGACGCCGACGGCGAAGGCGCCGAAGGCCCCGTGGGTGGAGGTGTGGCTGTCCCCGCAGACGATGGTCATGCCTGGCTGGGTATACCCCTGCTCGGGGCCGATGATGTGCACGATGCCCTGGCCAGGGCTGCGCATATCGTAGAAGGTAACGCCGAACTCCTGGCAGTTGCGCTCCAGGGCCTCCACCTGCTTTCGGGAGATGGGGTCTGCAATGGGCAGGTGGCGGTTCTCGGTGGGGACGTTATGGTCTACCGTGGCGATGGTCAGGTCCCGTCTCCTGACCCGGCGTCCGTTCACCCTGAGGCCGTCGAAGGCCTGGGGAGAGGTCACCTCGTGGATGAGGTGGAGGTCGACATAGAGCAAGGCCGGGCCATCGGGCTCCTGGTAGACCACGTGGTCGTCCCAGATCTTCTCAAACATCGTCTTGGGAGGCATGGGGGCTCCTGGACATGGCTGGTTGCGCCCGGCAGGGCGAAACAGCTCCTGTCGGGCGCGGGCTTCTACGAGCGGGCCGCCTCGCGGGAGGATGACCTGCCCTCCATGGCCAGGAGGCGGTTGAGGGCGTTCATGTAAGCCTTGGCGCTGGCCACGAGGATGTCCGTGTCTGCTCCCCGGCCTACGTAGACCTTCCCTTCGCTCTCGATCCGGATGGCCACCTCGCCCACGGCATCAATCCCTTCCGTCACTGCCCGCACGCTGAACTCGGTGAGCTTGTTGGGCACCTGGACGATGCGGTTGATGGCCCGGTAGACGGCGTCCACGGGGCCGGTGCCGGTGTCGGCGTCGGTCTTCACCACGCCGCCGGGGCCGACGAG
This sequence comes from Chloroflexota bacterium, assembly GCA_016202425.1. Taxonomy (GTDB): domain Bacteria; phylum Chloroflexota; class Dehalococcoidia; order Lucifugimonadales; family JACQOS01; genus JACQOS01. The sequence goes on along the minus strand of JACQOS010000042.1, from coordinate 547 downwards.
GCGTACCGTGGCCGTGGGTATCTCGCGGTTGCCGCAGGTGACTTGCACCTGCTCCAGGGTGTAGGTCTCCTCGAAGGCGCGCCTCTGGTTGCTCATGAGGGCCACCAGGTCGCGGTCGGTGACCTCCCGCTTCTTGTCGGCCAGCTCCTTGAAGGCTTCGAAGAGGCGGGTCAGCTCCGCCTCGGAGGGCTGGTAGCCGAGCTCACTGAGCCTGGCCCGAAGCCCGTGGCGGCCGCTCAGCTTGCCCAGCACCAGCTCGCTCCCCGGCCAGCCGATGGACTGGGGGTCCATGATCTCGTAGGTGGTGCGCTCTTTGAGGAGGCCGTCCTGGTGGATGCCCGAGGCGTGGCGGAAGGCGTTGCCCCCGACCACCGCCTTGTTGGGCTGGACGGGAAATCCGGTGATGTCGCTCACCAGCTTGCTGGTCCGGTAGATCTGGGTGGTGTCCACGTCCACCCGGACGCCGAAGTAGTCGCGGCGCGTGTGCAGGGCCATGACCACCTCTTCCAGCGCCGCATTGCCCGCCCGCTCGCCGATGCCGTTGATG